>WGAN01000119.1 GCA_015494805.1 Caldifarciminota bacterium | reverse complement strand
TAAACAAGGCTCTGCTTGAGTTCTCAAAGTACTACGGCATACCCCTCGTGGCCACCAACGACGTCCACTACATAAACCCCGGCGACCACGAACTTCAGGAGATCCTGATGGCCATAGCCCAGAACAAGAAGATAAGCGACAAGAACCGCTTCACCCTAAGCACCAAGCAGCTCTATATGAGGAGCGAGGAAGAGATGCTCCGCCTCTTCTCGTGGATGCCCGAAGCCGTCAGGAACACCCGCCTCGTAGCCGAGATGGCCAACGTTGAGATAGAACTGGACGCTACCAAGCTCAAGCTCCCCCACTTCCCCATACCGGAGGAGTACTCCTCGGACGTTGAGTACCTCAAGGCTCTGGCGAGGAAGGGGTTGGAGGAGAAGATAGGGAATCTACCCGAAAGCGAAAAGCAGAGGTACAGGGAGAGGTTGGAGTACGAGCTTTCCGTAATAGAGGGTACGGGCTTTGCCGGGTACTTCCTCATCATATGGGATCTGGTGAGGGCCTCAAGGGATATGGGGGTGAAGGTGGGGCCGGGGAGAGGGTCGGCCGCCGGCTCCCTCGTCCTCTACGCCCTCGGCATAACGCAGATAGACCCCCTCAAGTACGACCTCCTCTTTGAGCGTTTCCTGAACCCGGAGCGTATATCTCCCCCGGACGTGGATATAGACTTTCAGGACAACCGCCGTGAGGACGTCATAAACTACCTCCGTGATAAGTACGGGAGCGACAGGGTCGCCCAGATCATAACCTTCTCAAAGCTCAAGGCCAGAGCCGCCTTTAAGGACGTCGCCCGGTACTACGACACCCCCTTTGAGCAGGCCAACCGCATCTCCCAGCTCATCCCCAACGTACCCACCGACCCCATCACCCTCGCCGAGGCCTACGAGGGGGTGGAGGACTTCAAGAAGGCCGTCCAGAAGGAACCTTGGAAGACGGTAGTTGAGAAGGCCATAAAGCTTGAGGGCTTCACCCGTGGCACCAGCGTCCACGCCGCCGGGGTGGTGGTCTCACCCGACGAGCTTACAAACTACGTCCCCCTCGCCCTTAGCAAGGACAATCAGGTAATAACCCAGTACGACATGGGGACGTTGGAGCTGCTCGGTATGCTCAAGATAGACGTCCTCGGTCTCCGTACCCTCTCAATGTTGGAGCATGCCGAGAGGTTGGTGAGGGAGCATTACGACCCCCACTTCACCCTTGAGGGGATACCCATAGACGACCCGGACACCTTCCGCCTCCTTCAGGAGGGCAAGACCATGGGGGTGTTCCAGCTGGAGGGGGCCAACATGCGGCGGATCCTGATGAGGCTCAAGCCCACCTCCCTTGAGGACATAATAGCCCTCAACGCCCTGTACCGTCCGGGACCCATCCAGAGCGGTATGGTGGACGAGTACATAGAGCGAAAGCACGGCAAACCCTTCAAGTACGACTTCCCGGAGCTGGAGCCTATCCTCAAGAACACCTACGGCCTCTTCGTCTATCAGGAGCAGGTAATGCTGATGTCCCAGATACTCGCCGGCTTCACCCCCGGAGAGGCCGACACCCTCCGCAAGGCCATCGGGAAGAAGAAGAAGGCCTTGATGGAGAAGATGAAGGACAAGTTCATAAAGGGTGCCATCGCCCGCGGGTACGACGAGAAGAAGATAGTCAAGCTCTGGGAGGACATAGAGAAGTTCGCCTCCTACTCCTTCAACAAGTCCCACTCCGCCGCCTACGGCCTCATGGCCTACTGGACCGCCTACCTGAAGGCCCACTACCCTCTGGCGTTCTATACGGCCGCCCTATCCTCCTTCAAAGGCTCCCAGCAGCAGAGGTTCTTCAAGAACGCCCCCCTCTTCATAGCCGAGATGAGGGAGATGGGGATAGAAGTGGTGCCGCCTGACGTTAATCGCAGCGACGTAGACTTCACCTTGGCCAGGGACGAGAACGCCATAATCTGGGGCCTCGGCTTCCTGAAGGACGTCGGGTTTGATATGGCCGAGAGGATAGTGAAGGAGAGGAAGGAGAGGGGACCCTACAGAAGCGTCTCCGACTTCGCCCGTCGCACCAAGGCCAACCGCAAGGTCCTTGAGGCCCTGACCAGGGCGGGGGCGCTTGACTCCATATCCGGAATGACCCGCTCCCAGCTCCTTGAGGACGTCCGGGCCGGTAAGGTGGGCAAGAGGTCCGCCGGCAACCTCTTCGGCGATATGATGAAGCGTAAGGCCAAGGAGCGGAAGGAGGACCTGAACACCCTCCTGCACATGGAGAGGCAGTCCCTCGGCTTGTACATATCCGGCAAGCCCTACGAGGCCTACAGGGACGTCGCCAGGGCCTACGGCTTCCCGAAGATAGAGGACCTGGAGGCGGGGGCGCAGAACGGTGAGGTCACCTTCGTCGCCTCCCTCCTGTACTACGACAAGAGGAAGTTCCGCAGCGGTACCAAGCTCACCCTCCTCCTTGAGGACGACACCGGAACGGTTGAGGCCAGTATGTTTATCTCCGAGGGCCTGACGGAGCTTCTGGACAGGTTAGAGAACAACCTCGTCTTCGTCGTCAGGGGGACGGTCAGGAAGGTATCCGACGAGAACGAGGAGGAGGAGAGGGTGGAGGTCCGGATAAAGGACGCCTCCTCCATCGTACCGGTGAGGGAGTTCGTAAAGGGCAACAGGATAGTGGCCAACGGGGACCCGGACGCCGCCCTTGAGAGGATGCTGAAGAAGTTTGAGATAGTCGCCCCCAACGGATTCAAGAGCATAGACGAGGGGAAGAGGGCCTTCGTTAAGTTCTGGATAAGGGAGATAGCCGGCGAGGAGTTCGCCGAGGACCTGCCCTACCCCCTCGCCCTCAAGGTCCTGAAGAGGCTAACCGTAAAGGACACCTCCCTGCTGTTGGAGCGCAGGGACCCCTACGACGAAGCCGCCTACGCCCTCCTCATCAGGGACATAGACGGATGGACGGAGGCCGTTAAGGGCCTGAGGAGGCGTTAGCCGGAATTCCGCTGATAGAATGGAGATTGCTCTGCAGTCTTATCAATCGGCCCCATAAACTTATCCCACCGTAGGGACGTGTCCCCTGGATAGGCGATCTCGCTGTAAATTTTGGGAATTACGTAAATAGGAGGATAATCCCATCCACACCTTCAACGCAAGTTTTAAGATCCCTGCACTTCCCATTAACGGATTCTGAACGGTATCAGGGACGACTAGTCTTTGAATGGGAATCGCCAATGCGGGAAGTTTCACCGGCGACCTCTTGAAAGTTGGCATCACTCTATCCGCAGAATACCACTCGGTCTTGTGGTACATTCCAAGATGGAGTACGACATCCCTCCTCCAAGAGGTTGGAATCCGGGTATTACACCGATAGGACGCACATTCAAAAGACGCAATTGAACTTCAAAAAATCGGCAATCCGGGGTCATATTTTGGTATCGGTAATGGGGAGAATTTCACCCTAACGGCTCCTCGGAGTTTGTATCACTCCGTCCGCAGAGACCCGTTAAAATCCGGATCACTCCATCAGCTGAATGCGACTTTTTTCAAGGTTGGAAGCGCATCCAAAATAAGACGTTTTAACGTTCCACCCCTCCCTACGACTTCAGTTTTTCCCCCTCCCCAAATCGGGGCACCGGGATTCGAACCCGGGACCTCCTGGTCCCAAACCAGGCGCGCTGCCAGGCTGCGCTATGCCCCGTAGCCGAGGACGTAATTCTAAGGATGGGAGCCACCCTATCACCGGTATAATACCTGCGATGCAGGTTGATTTGCAGCGACTCCGCAGCGTAATAAGGGGGACGGGATGGGCGAAGTTCCTCGCCATAATGTACTACATAGCCGCCGTCGGCTACATCCTCGGATGCGTCACCATCCCCTTCGGCATTATAACGATCATCTTGGGGATGAAACTCTGGAGTGCCGCCGACAACTTGGACAGGTTGAAGTACAGCGATGACCCTACGGCCCTCTACGCCGCCCTTGATGACCTCGGCTCCTACTTCGTATGGTCTGGCATCCTCGTGGTCATCGGGATAATCCTGACTATCATATCCGTAATCGCCTTCGTCCTCTACTTCGCCACCTACATGCCCTCCCTCTACGACCTCTACAGCCTCTAAAACCCCCTCGCCCGAAGGAAGACGTACGGCACCCCTTCGGCGTCCCTTATCGTCCCCATCTTATCGTACGGCCGGTAGCCCAGACCGGCGGTTAGGTCTCCCTCTTTACTCCGAAACTCCACCCCACCCTCCAGTTTCAGGCTACCCCTAACCCTCCTGTAGTCCCTCGCCGCGGCGACGGTCAAACTGACGTCTAAGAAGGCTGCCATATCACCCTTGAGGGGGCGCCTGAACCTCCGGAAGGCGGAGAAGGCCGTCCCCCAATCCGCCCCCTGGGATAGGAACTTGTACCGGGGGTCGTAGAGGTACTGGGTTAGGGACACTTCGACGTCCCTCTCACGGTAGAGGAGTCGGAAAGCGTTCCAGTAGAGGGGGAGGGTGTCTAAGCGGTCTATGTAGTGGAAGCAGGTATGCTCCAGAAAGAGGTAGCCCACCCCTTTGGCGAACTCCCGGAAGCCCCCAAGCCAGGCGTAGTAGTCGGCGTATATGGGGTCCAACTGTATGGGGCCGACGTCGTATCCGAACCATACGACGAAATCTCCCCCGAAGGCCAGGCCGTACCTACCCCACCTGAAGGCTCTCATATAGCCGCCGATGTCGGCGAGGGCGCTCTTGTCCCTGTACCTGTAGGAGAACTTGGAGAAGGAGGCCCAAGCCTCGTGGTGCATATAGACGAAGGCGGTCAGGAGGAGCATACGGCTATTGTAGGGCCGCCACAACGACCCCTTTACCCCCTTATAATATCCACCTCAAACGGGGACGTAGTTCAGCCCGGTTAGAACGCCGGCCTGTCACGCCGGAGGTCGCGGGTTCAAATCCCGTCGTCCCCGCTTGTTTTTTTCTGAACCCGTCCGCGTGGGTGTCGTGGGGGTGGGTTATCTGGGTTCGCTTCACGTCAAAAGGCTTAAAGAGATAGATTTCGCCCATCTGGTCGGTATCTACGACATAAACCCCTCCCGCGCCGGGGAGGTGGCCTCCGAGTACGGTACGGTAGCCTACCCCTCCCTCCAAGCCCTCATAGAGGACGTTGAGGCCGTGGTGATAGCAGCCCCGACGACCGCCCACTACGAGATAGCGCGGGAGAGCATAGTCAAAGGTAGGCACGTCTTCGTTGAGAAACCCCTAACCGACTCCCTTGAGACGGCGAGGGAGATAGTGCAGCTCTCCAAGAGGTACGGCGTCAAGGTTCAGGTGGGCCACATAGAGCGGTTCAACCCCGCCTTCATTGCTGCGAAGGAGTACATAGAAGGGAGGGTGTACTTCATAGAGAGCGTCCGGATGAGCGTCTACAACCCCCGCGGTACGGACGTAGACGTCATCCTTGACCTGATGATACACGACATAGACCTCACCCTCTCCCTGATGGGGGAGGAGCCGGAATCCGTGAGCGCCGTCGGCATCCCGGTCATAACCGGAGACATAGACATCGCCAACGTCAGGTTGGAGTTCCCCTCCGGCTCCGCCGCCAATCTAACGGCGAGCCGCGTCTCCCTTGAGAAGATGAGGAAGTTCAGGGTCTTCGTTATGGACAGGTACCTCTCCATAGACCTCTACCGGAGGCGGATAGATATGGTGCAGAAGGTGGGGGACGAGCTTATCCCCTACTTCCCCCCCGTAGATGCCACGAAGGACGCCATAACGTTGGAGTTGGAGGCCTTCCTCAAGGCCGTAAGGGGAGAGGGAGAGGTGGCGGTGAGCGCCGAAGACGGCTACCGGAGTATGAAGGTGGCCGATACGATAAAGCGGAAGATATACGAGCGAATAAGGAGGGTGGAAGGGGATGCGGATACCCGGTCATGACCTCTGCTTCGTATGCGGCAGGAACTCCCGTATAGGGCTGGACTTTGAGGAGAGGGACGGGTGGATGTGCGCCACCTTTAGACCTACGGAGGAGTTCCAGAGCTTCAAAGGGATCATTCACGGGGGAATAATAGCCTCCGTCCTCGCCGAGGCGATGGGCATGGCCGTCTCCCTCCTTGAGGGGAGGTTCTTGGGTAAGCGGATAGGCGTTGAGTACCACGCCCCCGTCCGGCCAGGAAGGAGGTACAGGGTGTGCGGTAAGGTCGTCCGCAGGGAGGGCAGGAAGATCTTCGCCGTCGCCGAAATCTACGACTCGGATGGGAAGGTCTGCGCCGACGCGGAGGGACTTTTCATAGCCCTCCCTTAGAGGACCTCCCCGTATATCTCCCGGATTATCCTGTTGTTCAGGTACTCCTCCGCCGGTAGATCCGTCTGGAGGACCACCCCACCTTGCATACCCTCCGGGAGGACGTCGTAGGCTGCTATGGCCCCTCCGGACGTGGTGGCCTGTATCGCCGATAGGCGGAAATCTCCGTAGAGGGCGGGCCTGACCTCAACGAGCCTCTCCATAGCCCTTAGCTCCCCCTCGGAGTCGTATCCAGCAACGGAGACGTAGACCACCACCCAGTCCTCCTCCACCAAGGGTATCCTCTTAAGCTCCTCAAGGAGCCTCTCTATCTTCTCGTTGTGGGGGAGGTACCGCCAGGTCTCAAGGAGGGACCTCGCCCAGTCGTAGTGTCCGGGCCACCTCAAGGTCTTGTAATCCAACCTCCGTACCTTACCGGCGAAGTACTCCGGCGTGGTGGAGGCCCCACCGGACGTCAGATCCGCCTCCAGGACCCTGCCGTTGAGTATCAGGGTCTCCGGCTCCGATAGGGAGGGGACGAGCTGTATCCCACCGTCCCGGAGTACCACCGAAGGCTCAACGTACTCAACGGCCACACCGGCGGCGCTCCAGGTCCTAGCGTAGAAGTAGGGGGAGGAGACGTTGGGGGTGAGGGCGCCCACCCTCATCCTCACCTCGTCGGGGTACTTACCGTACTCCTTCAGGAACCTCTCCGCGAGATAGACGGCGAGGACGTTTACGAAACCGGGAGCCAGGCCGGCCTGGAGGACGAAGACGGGCGGGTTCTCGGCCTCGGCCACCATCCGCCTTATGGCTTCGGTGGCCTTCACGTGTTCGGTGAGGTTGACGTAGTTCGTGGAGGTCCTCAAAGCGGCCTCCGCCATACGGGTGGCCTCCCTACCGGGGAGACAGTCAAAGAGGACGTCCGCTTCGGACAGGATGGCGAGGAACTCCTCGCTTAGGCCCTCCGACGGTAGGTGGAAGGCCTCACCGCCTACGAGGTGCGCTATGGCCTCCGCCTTTTCCCTCCTCCTGCCCCCCACTAAGATGCGGGCCTCCGGATAGAACCTCCGCACGAGTATGGCCGTGGATTTGGCTACGATGCCAGAACCGGCTATGGCTACGGTCTTGGGTTTCATAACCGGCGATTATACCTGTGTAGGGCGTTTGCATCGCCCCAACTTTCGGGCGTATAATAGCGGGTGCCATGGGTTTTCTAAGGGAAGAAGACAGGGCTTATTTGCGTCAAAAGTTCGGGGCGGAGCTGGAGAAACCGGTCGTCTTGCTCTTTTTTAAGAAAAACATCGGGTGCGACTACTGTGAGGACGAGGAAAAGCTCCTTAAAGAGGTGGCGGAGCTTTCCGATAAGATAGAGGTGGTGGTGAAGAACGTTGTTACCGACAAGGCGGAGGCGGAGAAGTACGCCATCCACGACGCCCCTGCCCTCGCCATACTTCAGAAGACGGAGGAGGGCGACCTGATAGACTTCGGGATGAGGTACTTCGGCATACCCGCCGGCTACGAGTTCTCCGCCCTGATAGAGAGCATCGTCCTCGCCTCCACCGGTCGCTCCGGTCTGTCCCCGGAGATAGAGGAGCAGATAAAGGACATAGACAAGGACATAGTCATCTACGTCTTCGTCACGCCAACGTGTCCCTACTGTCCCCGTGCCGTCCTCACCTCCCACCGCTTCGCCGTAGCAAATCCCCACATAAAGGGCTATATGATAGAGGCCTTGGAGTACCCCCACTGGGCCGACCAGTACCACGTTCACGCCGTACCCAAGATCGTTATAAACGACATCGTTGAGTTTGAGGGGGCATATCCGGAACCTTTCTTCGCCGAGAAGATAAGGGAAGCGGCAGCCTTAACTAAGTAAGAGGAGGTTTAGGCAATGACTTCACCGAGAAGGAGACAGTCTGCGACGAGAGGGAGGAAGAGGAGGACCCACTGGAAGGTCAGGAGGCCGGCCCTATCCACGTGTCCCTCCTGCGGCAAGCCCAAGCCTCCCCACTTCGCCTGTCCCCACTGTGGGTACTACAAGGGGAGGGTGGCCATAGTGGTTGAGATGAAGTGATGCGGGTCGCCCTGGACGCCTTCGGTACGGACAACGCCCCGCTACCGGAGATAAGGGGCGCCCTCAAGGTCTTGGAGGAGGAGAGGGATATAGAGGTAGTTTTGGTGGGCGATGAAAGGATAATAAGGGACCACCTTGACGAGATTCCTCCCCGCCTGCACGTGGTCCACGCCCCTGACAGGGTCTTCCACCACGATAAACCCTCGGAAGTTTTGAAGAAGCGACCCGAATCCTCCATGGCCATCGCTATGGACTTGGTAAGGAAAGGGGAAGCCGACGCCTTCATATCCGCTGGCAACACGGGGGCCGTTATGGCCTTCGCCCTAAGGAAGCTGGGGAGGATCCGGGGGGTCAGGAGGCCGGCCATCGGCGCCCTCTTCCCGAACATAAACGAAGGGAGGACCCTCGTCCTGGACATGGGGGCCAACATCCACGTCTCCTCCGACATCCTCGTACAGTTCGGCATAATGGGGGCGGCCTTCTACAACGCTCTCTTCCACCGCCACCCGAGGCTCGCCCTCCTAAACATCGGGGAGGAGGAGGGGAAAGGGGGGGACGTGATAGTCAAGGCGAGGAGAAAGCTTGAGACGATGGATGCCCACTACCGCTTCGTCGGCTACGTTGAGGGCCACGAGATCCTTATGGACAAGGCCGACGTGATAGTTATGGACGGCTTCGTGGGGAACGTCCTCCTGAAGTTCGGAGAGAGCGTCCTAAGTATCATCCTTGAGTTCATAAAGAGGGAGGTGAAGGGGAATCCGAGGGCCTTGCTCGGTGCGATGCTGCTGAAACCGGCCTTCAAGGCCGTTCGGAAGAAGGCGGACTTTGAGGAGTACGGGGGCGCCCCCTTAATAGGCGTGAACGGTATCGTGATAATAGCCCACGGCCGTTCCTCCGCCCGTGCCATACACAACGCCATCCTCGTCGCCCGTACCCTCCACAACCACAAGCTCTTAGAGAAGACTCGCAGGTACTTGGAGGAGGCCTAACCGGTATATAGGTCCACGAACTGCTCTATCACCCTGTCCCAGGAGAAGAGGCGGGAGCGGGCGTAGGCCCTCCTACCCATCTCCAACCTCGTACTTTCGTCTAAAAACATCCTTTCTATGGCCTTAGAGAGGGAGAGGGGGTCGTCGGGGGGAACGAACAGGGCGGTATCCTCCGTTGCCACCTCGTTGTACCCCGGAATGTCCGTTACGACCACTGGCCTACCGCTGGCGAAGGCCTCAAGTATCACTATGCCGAAAGCTTCCCCACCCTTGGCGGGGAAGACGGCGAAGTCGGAGGAGGTGTAGAAGCGGGGGAAGTCCGGGTCTCCCATGGGGACGTTATCGTAGAGGAGGACGTTGCCGTAGGTAGCCTTGGCCTTCAGGACGGAGTCCCTTAGGGGGCCGTTTCCCACTACCACCAACTTGTACCTCTCCCCGAAGCCCTCCATCCTCCGGGATAGAATCCCCCACGCCTCTATCAGGGTATCCACCCCCTTACGGGCGTCCAACCTCCCCACGAAAAGGGCGGTCTTCCTACCGTCAATGAGGTGGGAGAGGGGGGGGAGGTCCGGCCTGAACACCTCCGTATCTACGGCGTTCGGGACCACCTTAACCCCGGATATGCCGAAGAGTTCCTCCATCTCCCTAGCCGTGGAGCGGGAGGGAGCGGTTAGGGCGTGGTGAAGCCGTACGAGGGGTGATAGGAGCCTGCCGGTTAGCCGGAAGGTGGCGTTTAACTCCATCCTCTTGCTGTGGAAGGTACCCACCCGCCTTACGGAGGGGGCTATCTTTGAGACGAAGAGGGCGGAGAGCATGGAGTAGGGGGGGCCGAGAGGCCCCTGATTGTGGAAGACGGTTATCCCGTACCTCCTTATCACCTCCTTGAACTTCCCATAGACCCTGTGGGGGTGGTCCTTTATGAACCACGTAAAACTCCCGTTAGCGAAGACCTTGCCCACTCCCCCCACCCTCTCAACGGGAAAGGGGGTTTCGGGTATCCCTTCGTATCCCCCCGTCAGGACGACGGTCTCGTACCCCCTGCGGTGGAGGTGATAGGCCAGCTCGTAGGCAAACTTGGCTACCCCCGTCTTCAGGGGGAGGAAGCTCTCGGAGAATATGAGGACCCTCATTCGGAGCCGGGGAGGAGGCGGTTAGGGAGGTTGCCAGATAGGACGTGGATATGTACGTGCATCACCGTTTGGCCCACGGAGGCACCGTTCTTATTGACCACCCTGAAGGAGTCCAGGTTAAACATCCGGGCTACCTCGCGGATGGCCTTGAATAGCTCGTAGGCCGTCTGCTCGTCCTCTATCTCGTCAAGCCTCTCGTAATGCTCCTTCGGTATTACGAGGATATGCACATCGGCCTCCGGGCGTATGGTGTGGAAGGCTATCACCTTCTCGCTCTCGTATACAACGCGGGCCTTCTCCTCTCCCTTCGCTATGCGGCAGAAGACGCACTCCATCGCCCGGAATTGTAAGCCGGATAAAGGCCCCACCACACCCACCTTTCCACCGTATAATATCAACCTCTAACTGGGCGCGTAGCTCAGGCGGTTAGAGCGCTCGTTTGACATGCGAGAGGTCGGAGGTTCGACTCCTCCCGCGCCCACTTGGGCCGAAAGGCCCATTTTTTTGTTGGTGGAGCATAGGAGATGCCTTCCAAAATCCGCAAATGGGATTGTAAGAATCTTGAAGTACAACTTACGGTTTATTGAGGTCTGATTTTCAGCTTTTGAAAGGACAGACGATCTTCACATCCCTCCCGGATACAACTTCAGGCGATGGACCCTCCATCGGTATAGGTCGCTTCCCAGTATTCGGCGACTTTGACAACGGCCCCCGATGATCCGCCGAAACGGAATTCTCCGTATGATAGGTGCCAAAATCCCAAATCCCGATGAGCGATCTCCCTAAACCCGGCTTCAACTCTCCGGGGTAGGACCCGGCAATAAACTTCAAAATCTTGCCATCAGCTTGCAGTAATCCCAAAGCGCGATTGTCAGCTTTTCAACTTTTGAAGGTGCGAACGGGAGGAGTACCTGTCGGCGTAGTGCCGAATTCTTTGACGGAGATTGCGGGAATTTTGAAACGCAATTAATATTTTTTAAAGTCAATTTTGCGGTTTTTAAAACATACCCAAACATCCATTCATCTTTAATTCACCAAAAGTGCGAGTCTTTACCGATACTACTCAAAATTTGACATCAGGCGTAATACCAACGGGGAGAGCCTATCCAATTGAGGGCATTCTGTGGATGGGGTGATATCCATCCTAAGGGAGTCGGCGGTATGAAATTCTCCATATCACAGGAGGGAGGTTTTCCCTGGTCCCTTTCAAAATCCGTTAATGGGAGTATAGGAATCTTGAGGTCCGACTATCATCAAGTTTCCTAAAGTCTGACTTTCAGTTTTTGAAGGTGCGGTTGGGGTGATGTCGGGTGGAAGGTAGGCTATCCCTCACCTTCCCGTCCAAAGGTGGGCCGTCCGTTCAAAATTGGCCATAAGGAGTACAAGGACGTTATCAGTGAAATACCGGACGGAGCATCACCCTATCGGTGCAATGCCAAATTGAGTTCAAAATTGAGATTTTGCAGAGCAACCAGTAGGCGGAAGGATCCTTCCCACCCCAAACCCTTCAAGGGTAGTGCAACGTCAGGTATCGGACCGAGAACTTGAGGTGAGACTTACCGACGCCCTCGCCCATCAAGGCCAATGGAACCCTATCCCAGGTCCCTCCTCATCTCCGACCATCCGGCCGTAGCCCTATCCCGTGGGAGGTACAGGACCTTCGTCGGCCTTATATCTACCCCGTAGTCCCGCAGTATCCTGTCCCTTACCTCCTTTATCCTCCAGAAGAAGAGTAGCCTCCCGCCATGGGGGGCCGTGGTCCATCTGCCGAGCCGGAGGGGTACCTCCCATTCCTTCACCTCGTTTAGGAGGTTCCCGTAGAACTCACCGAGGACGGGGTTGTCCCTAAGGAAACCCTGCTCCATCCTTATCAGGGCCTCCGTGAAGGACCTACCCGCATACTTAAGCCTCTCCCAAGCCTCTGCTTCCACCTCAACTGGTACTTCCAACGTGCCGTAGAAGGCCTCGGTACGGAAGTCCCGAACATCGTACCCTTTCTTCAGGTCTAAGACCTCCACCACCACCTTGGAAAGCCCCTCTTCGGGTAGGGGGATACGCTCCGGGACACGTAAGCCCTTCAGTATCGGATACCTCTCAAACACCATTCCGTATACCCGTTCCGCGAGGGCTTCCATCTCCAACTTCCCGCCGGTCAGGTACCTTCTAACCGCCGCCTCAAGGCTACCGTCCTTCTTAACGAAGTAGAAGACGACGGCGTCCTTTACAGCCTCCGTCAGGTAATCGCCGGGTACGTAGGGCCTACCGTCCTCGTCCCGTGGGAACGCTCGCCCCTTTGATAGGATCCTCGTCCAAGTCAGCAGGAACACGAACGTATTGTAAGGCCGAAATTATGTGAGATTTTACTGCGAATGTTTGGGCGTAGGGTGGGTAGTCCTGTGATGGGAAGTTTATAAGAAAGTTTAAGAAAATTTGCATAAATTTTGTCATAAAATTTAAGAATTCTTTCCGTACTCGTAGGGAAGTTTGGCCCTTAGCACGGAGACCGTAGGCGGTGGTCAATTTCCCTCTCTTCCGTACGCCTCCGTTTCACCCCTCAAGTGGTTCAATTTTCGCATAAGCTGTATGGAGTTAGGCTCCTCCGTAGGTTTCCGCTCCCTCATCCCTGCGTTCCATCCGCAGGATAATATCCAACCCTTGGATAGGACCCTAGTCGGCCTCCTGAAACTGCACAAGTTGGGTTCGCTCCTCGCTTTCGTGGACGGGGTGGAGGAGAGGGGAAACAGCATAGTCCTGAAGTGTAGGAACGAGATCCTAGCCCGCCTCCTGCAGGAGAGGTTTGCCAACCATATACGGGACGTAGAAGCGAGGCTCGGTATAAAGGTGGTGCTAACCTACCCACAGGGGGGGAAGAAGGTCTTCCGGGAGACCTTTGACAACTTCTTCTACGGTAAGGAAAACGAGTTCACGGTGGCGGCCCTGCGGAGCGTCGCCCTCGGCGGAGGTTTGGCTTCCTCCGTCTTCTTAACCGCCGAGGCTGGCATGGGCAAGACCCACCTCCTCAAGGCTACGGCTAACCTCGCCCAGTTCGCCGGTAGGAAGGCCGTATATCTCACCGCCGGCAAGATCATGGAGCGACTGGTGGGGGCTTACAGGAGCGGTGGGAGGCCGGACTTCTCCAACCTCAAGGATGCCGAGGTCGTCCTGATAGACGACGTCCATACCCTCAAGGGCAAGGTCTTCGCCTTGGAGTTCCTATCCCGCCTTATGGATAGGGCCAACTCAACGGGGAGGACGGTGGTCATGGCCTCGGAGATCGGGCCGAAAGGCTTCCGCAAGCCCAAATCCTTCCGCAACAGGCTTATGTCCAACCTCGTCCTCAAGATCCACCCGTACCCTGCTGCCGTACGGAGGAGGATCCTCCACGCCCGGTTGTCTCTCCACGGGGTGTCCCTACCTCCGGATTACGAGGGCTACGTCCTTGAGAGGGTCCATAACCCCCGCGCCCTCCTAGGGGTCGCCGTCAGGGTTAGGGCGCATACCGATATTTACGGGACGCTTCCGGACTTTACCACCTTCCGCAACCTCATATCCGACCTCACCGACGACGATGGAGAGGACGTCTTTTCCCTCTTCGGTGTCAGGGATACCCGGAGGAAGGGGGCCAACTTCTACCTCGCCGTATATGCTATGAGACTCCTCGGTTTCAAGGCGACGGAGATAGCAGAGAGGGTCGGATGCTCAAGGGCGAGCGTGTATAACTACATAAAGCGGGCGAAGGCGATCCTCAAGAACGACCCCGATAAGGCGGAGGAGTTCAACGGTAAGCTGAAGGTGCTTCGGAGGGACCTCCTGTAGAATGCCCACTTGAAGAGGCTGACGGCCGAGGATTTGAAGTCCTACGATGCCATCGTGTGCGATCTGGACGGTGTCATATACAGGGGTAGGCGGGTGATAGAGGGGAACGTCTCAGTCCTCCTCCGGCTCCAGAGAGAGGGGAAGGTAGTCCGGTTCCTAACCAACAACTCCACCCGCACGCCGGAACATTACGTAGAGAGGTTGAGGAGCCTCGGTTTTGCCGTAGGGGAGGGGGACGTCATCACGAGCGGTCTGGCTACGGGTATGTACCTCAAGGAGGAGGGGATCTCCAGCGCCTACGTCGTCGGTTCCCCCGCCCTTAGGGAGGTTTTGAGGCGGTACGGTGTGAGGTTTTCCCCCAAGGGGGCGGAGGTAGTGGTCGTGGGTATGGATCCGCGTTTCAACTACCGAAAGCTTCGCCGGGCAGCATCCCTCGTGTACTCCGGTGTGAGGTTCGTCGCCACCAACCCCGATACCTCCCTCCCCGTTGAGAACGGTGTCCTCCCCGGTGCCGGGTCCATGGTGGCGGCTATATCGGCCGCGGCGGGCAGGAATCCCGACGTCATCGTTGGAAAGCCCAACCCGACCATATTCCGTATGGCTACGAGGGACCTAAAGGAAAAGAGGGTTCTCTTCGTAGGGGACAGGTTGAACACGGACATACTCGGCGGGAACCGGGCCGGCTTGGATACCCTCCTCGTCCTCACCGGGGTCCACGGCTTAGAGGACGTAGAGCGTCTGGGCATAATCCCCACCTACTACGCCCCCTCCCTCTCCTCCGTACTCAACTGACTCACCTTATCCCACGCTTCTTCAGTTTCCCCCTCAGCTCCTTTACCTCCCTCTGCCTGTACCGGTCCTTCTCGGCGTTTAGGTACCAGAGGGCCTTATACCACGTACGGCGGGCCTCCTTCTCCTTTCCGGCTCCATACAGGCTCTCCCCCATGTAGTACAGGGTTTCGGCAACGCACACCTTACAGCCGGGGTTCCTCCGCTTTATGTCCCGCCTTATCTCGTCGTAGGTCCTGTAGGCCTCGTTATACATACCGGCCTTGAGGTAGGCCTCGGCGAGGATCCACCGAAAGGTGCGGCTCTGCGGGTACATGGAGAGGGCCTTAAGGCCGTACTTTATGGCCTTACCCGGCTTGTTGTCAAAGATATACACGTAGACGAGGCCGGCGTAGGCGAGGGGTCTGGCCAGCACCCCCCGCTTCAGGACGACCTTTATCTTCCCTATCCCCTTACGCTTACGGGAGGAGGAGCGGGTCAGGTACCCGATGGCGTAGTCGTAAAGGCCTATAGGGAGAAGGGCGTCGTAGACGGTGGTGTCCTCACGGTAGGCCTCCCTGTAGAGGTTGAAGGCCTTGTTTCCGAGGGCGAGAGCCTTCGGGATGTCCCTCCTCCGGCCGTAGAAGACGGCCCCCATAGCCATGGTCGTGGCCAGGAGCATCTTCTCGCGGGTACTCTTGCGGGGTTTCCTCCCGTAGGCCGATATGAGGGAGTCCATCAGGGAGACGAACTCCCCGTAGCGGTAGTCGGTGTCGTTGTCGGCCATGTAGAGCTGGAGGTAGGCCAGTTTCAGGACGGACCACAGGAAGGGGTCCATCTTTCCCTTTAACGCCTTCAGGGACCTCTCAAAATCGGCGAACCTCTCCGTGTATAGGAGATGGGAGAGGGAGTCTATCGCCTTAACCTCGGCTCCCGTCAGGACGTAGGCCACCAGGAACATGCTCACCTTCCGGTAAGGGAGGGGTAGTCCAGGTTGAAGCGGAGGCGGTAATACACCTTGAGGGCGATTAAGACGATAACGGCGGGGATGAGGAAGGGCGGGTACTTCACTATCAGGGCGAGGACGAAGGCGACCCCCGAAACCCTGTAGGCCAGCTTTATGCTGAACTCGTCCCCCCTTACGGCCCCGTAGGAGTAGAAGGGTAGGGAGATCGCTCCCACGACCAGCATGAAGGGGTTGTACCGGGGCCAGAGGGAGAAGAGGACGGTCAGGAGGACGAAGAGGGCGCCGAGGACAGCCGTCGGACGCTCTCCGAGGAGGACACCGGTGGTTATCAGGCCGGCCCTCCGGTCTCCGGGGATATCCGGTACGGTGGTGTTGAGGTAGAGGGCGGAGACGGCGAAGAAGTAGGGGAGGGTGGCCCTTATGCCTTCGTAGATCCCCCCGCCCCCGGAGACGTAGCCAGCGGCAACGTTGAGGACGGCGTAGCCGACGGCGTTGGAGAGCATGTCAAGGAAGGGCCTCCCCTTGAACCGGAAGGGGGGGAGGGAGTAGAGGGTACCGACCACCGTCCCTAAGACGAGGAGGAGGAGGAAGTCCCTTCCGACGAGGGCGCCGAAGAGGAAGGAGAGGAGGAGGAGGAGGAGAGAGAAGGTGTAGGCCTCGCCGACGGATATGTGGCCGTCGGCTATCAGGAAGAGCTTGCGGTTGAGCCTGTCGCTCTCCCTGTCGTATATCTGGTTGAGGACGTAGATGTACGCGCTTATGAAGGTGGTGGCCAGGAAGCCGTACCAGAAGGTGGGCCAGGGCGGTACCTCAAGGACGGGACGGAGGTCCCCCATGTAGCCGCGGGCGTGGAGGTATCCGAGGACGAAGAACCCCCAGCCGGGCAGAATGAGGGTGGGCCTCGTCAGGAAGACGAAGTCTATGGCCTTCCGTAGCACGGACACCCGATTCTAAGGCGGACTCTACCTCCCCTCCAATATCTCCGAGATGAGGTAGTACGCTAGGCTCAAGATGGACTCCTCGTCGTCCCCCTTCTGTATGACGTGGGCGGGTTTGCTCAAGCCCATCAGGATGGGGCCGACCATCTTTATACGGCAGGAGGCGCTTAGGACCTTGTAGGAGATGTTGGCGGAGTTGAGGTCGGGGAAGATCAGGATGTTGGCCCTCGTGTTGTGCTGGGCGAAGACGGAGAAGGGGTAAAGCTCCTTCAGGACCTTTGCGTTGAGGAGGACGTCCGCGTGGCCCTCACCCTCGGCGAGTATGTCCGGGGCCGTCCGACGCAGTATCTTCAGGGCCTCCCTCATCTTCCCAACGGAGGGGTGGTCCGAGGTGCCGAAGTTAGAGAAGGACACGAAGGCCACCCGCGGCTCCTGTCCGAACTTCCTCGCCACCTCCGAGGCCATCACGGCTATGTGGGCCAGATCCTCGGCCGTGGGGTCGGGGTTGACGGTGGTGTCCGCGAAGAAGAGGGGGCCAAGGTGCTTGCTTAGGGCGACGTACAGGCCGGCCACCTTCTTCACGCCCTCCCTCGGCTTTATTATCTCAAGGACGGGCCTTAGGGACTCGTTGTAGTTATGCACGACGCCGTAGAGCATACCGTCCACGTAGCCCTCGTGGAGGAGCATCGTACCGAGGTAGCCCCTGCTCCGGAGTTTGACACAGGCGTCTGCCTTGGCCAGCCCCTTCCTCCACCTCATCTGCCAGAGCTTCTCGGCGTAGGGCTTCACGTCAAACTTCCAGAGGTCCACTATCTCGTACCGGAACTTGAGCTGGAGGGCGTTTATCCGCCTCTCTATCACGTCCCTATCACCGATGAGGACGGGGAAGGCCATACCCTCCCGACTTAGGGTGTTGGCCACGCGGAGGATGGTCTCGTTGTCCCCCTCCGGGAAGACTATGCGCGGGGCCTCCTTCGGCTTTACGTGGATGAGGGAGCGGGTGAAGCTAACGGCCTTCTCCGTCACGCCCCGGAGCCTCTCCCTGTACTCCTCTATGTCCAACGTTAGCCGGGCCACTCCGTCCTCCATAGCCGCCTTGGCAACGGCCGGGGCCACCCAGTATATGAGCCGGGGGTCAAGGGGCTTGGGCAGGATGTAGTCCTTGCCGAAACTAAGGGTGGTGAGGTTGTAGGCCTTCAGGACACTCTCCGGCACGTCCTCTCTTGCAAGTTTGGCCAGGGCCTCCGCCGCCGCCACCTTCATGTTGTCCGTTATCCTTCTGGCCCTGACGTCCAACGCCCCCCTGAAGATGTAGGGGAAGCCGAGGACGTTGTTTAACTGGTTGGGGTAGTCGGACCTCCCCGTGGCAACTATGGCGTCCGGACGAGCCTGGACGGCGACCTCGTAGGGTATCTCCGGGACGGGGTTTGCGAGGGCGAAGATTATGGGCCTCTCCGCCATCCCCTTGATGTCCTCCGCACTTACGAGGTTGGGGCCGGAGACACCGATGAATACGTCCGCACCCTTGAGGGCATCCCTCACCGTCCTCTCCTCCGTCTCCACGGCGAAGGCCTCCTTGTAGGGGTTCATCCCCTCCTTCCGGCCCCTGTATATCACGCCCCTTGAGTCTATCAGCCGCAGGTTCTCCCTTTTCGCCCCGTAATGCACCAACATACGGGCTATGGCTATGCCGGCCGCCCCGGCTCCGAGTATCACTATCTTGACGTCCTCTATCCGCTTCCCTTGGAGTTCAAGGGCGTTTATGAGGCCGGCCAGGACGATTATGGCCGTACCGTGCTGGTCGTCGTGGAAGACCGGTATGTCTAAGGCCTCTATGAGCTTCTCCTCTATGTAAAAGCACTTGGGCGCCCTTATGTCCTCAAGGTTTATCCCACCGAAGGTGGGGGAGATGGCCTTGACCACCTCTATGAAGTGGTCGGGGTCCTCGGAGCTGACCTCTATGTCTATGGAGTCCACGTCGGCGAGTCGCTTGAAGAGGAGGGACTTCCCCTCCATTACGGGTTTGGCGGCGAGGGGACCTATGTTTCCGAGGCCGAGGACGGCGGAACCGTCGGATATGACGGCCACAAGGTTGGCCTTGAGGGTGAAGCGATAGACGTCCTCCGGGTTGGAGTGTATGGCCTTTGAGACCTCGGCCACACCGGGGGTGTATGCTATGGAGAGGTCCCTCTGGGTCTCGGCGGGCTTGGAGGGTACGATGGAGAGCTTACCGGGTTTTCCCTCTTCGTGGTACCTAAATACCTCCTCTTTGGAGATCTTCATGGTACTGCGATTCTACGGGGGCCGCTTTTCCGGTTGCATCCACCCCTCTGCAACCGTATAATATCTGATAGCCTGAAGCGGGTGGGGGTGGGTATTTATCGCAAAGGTGGAGTTCAACGTTTATTGCAAACATCACCTAAGTGTTTTAACGTTCTTTTATGCCGGGGTGAGTTATGATTTTGAAAATTGCTAAACAAAAGAAATGACAGGGGGTGGAGAATTTTTGCGATAAATATCTTGGAAATTATGTCCGATGTATCGTAGGCCCCGGACCTAACGTGCCTGCCCTATAATTCCCCGTTATGCCCACCCTCATCCGCGAGAACGTACCCCTGGCCCCTTACACCACCTTTCGTCTCGGTGGTCCCGCCCGGTACTTCATCAACGCCCGTACGGTTGAGGACGTAGTGGAGGGTGTGAAGTTCGCCCTGGACAGGAACCTCCGGATTCTGCCCCTCGGCGCTGGTTCGGACGTCCTGATCTCCGACTCCGGATTTGACGGCCTCGTGATCAGGTTGGCCAACCTCCGTGGGGTGAAGGTCAGGGGCGATAGGGCCTACCTGATGGCCGGTGAGCCTCTCCCCCGCATAGCGAGAGAGATGGCCGAGAGGGGGTTGAGTGGCTTTGAGTACGTGGTCGGTGTTCCGGGTACGGTGGGTGGGGGAGTGGCGAAGAACGCCGGCGCCCACGGTAGGGAGATAAGGGACATCCTGGTGGAGGCCTACGTCGTAGACGGCGAAGGAAACGTACGCACGTACAGAAGGGACGAGCTGGGGCTGGCCTATCGTTCCTCTCTACTTCCGGAACTTGGGATCCTCGTGGAGGCCCTGTTCAAGTTGGAGGAGGACGACCCCGCCGCCATCAGGGACCGGATAGAGGAGTTCCTAACCTACCGGGAGAGGAGCCAACCCTGGACGGAGAGGACGGCCGGTTGTATGTTTAAAAACCCCCCCGGTGAGTACGCCGGGAGGCTCATAGATCTAGCCGGTCTCAAGGGGTTCAGGGTGGGAGGTGTGAAGGTGTCGGAGAAGCACGCCAACTTCTTCGTGAACGAGGGTGGGACGGCAGACGATGCGATAAGACTCATAGAGTACGTGCGCGACCGCGTAAGGAGGGCTTTTGGTATAGAACTGGAGGTAGAAATTGAGATCGTCAGATAGGGAAATCTCTGGGGTCCTGGTGATAGATCTGGGAGCCTTCAGGACGAGGGCTGCGATGGTGGGGACCGCAGGGGTCTCCAAGGTGGAAGAGGTGAAGACGAGGGGCTTTACGGGGTACATATCCAACTTGGACGCCCTTACAGAAACGGTGCGGGAGATAGTCAGCAGGCTTGCGAGCAGTGTCCAACTACCGCAGGACGGGGTCGTACCCACGGTCCTGGCCGTGCATCTGAAGGACAGTACCCTCTTCAAGGTATCCGACCACGAGATCTCGGTCTCCCACTCCTCCGAGGACGGACGGGTCACCAACGAGCAGGTGGAGAAGCTCCATACGGAGCTGAAGGAGAAAATAACGGGGACGGACGGACACGCCCTCTTCTTCGCCGTATCCCGCTACCGGGTGGTGCAGAAGGGAAAGGAGAGGGACGTCGAGAATCCCAGAGGGCTTAGGGTTGATATCCTGAAAGGTAGGGCTGTAGGGGTGGTCGTGACGCGGGACATATACGAGAACCTGATGGACGTGTTCAGGGAGTACAACCACCTGTACGGGGAACCCGAACTGGAGCCTCTCGGTGCTTACAGCTCTCCCATATGCGCCGCCCTCGGTGCGGTGGAGCTGGGCGTGGACCTGCACGTCCACCTGGACCTCGGCCACACCTCCTTCCGGGTAATAAAGCTCATAAACGGCCGGGTGTTCTCCTACGGCGAGTACGGAAAGGGCGGACACAGCATCATAAAGGCCATAAGCTCCACCTTGAGCATACCGCCGAGGTACAGCTTTGAGGTCTTAGAGCGGTACCTCAAGGAGGGGAGCCGGATCGTTCAGGTTCAGGGGAAGAGCATAGACACCACCATAGTTGAAGGGATCCTCCGCCGGACCTTCTCGGAGTTCTTAGGGAGCGACACCGTAAGGGAGGTCGTTGGAAACGGCGACAGGGCCTTCACCTTAAGCGTATCCGGGGGTCTAGCCAACTACCGCCGTATAAACGAGTACATATCCGACGCCGGTTTCCCCGAACCGTTGGCCTTTACGGACGTACCGCCGGAGCAACTCGTCTTCCACGGGGCGTCCAAGCTGATGAGGGACATCTCCCCCCTTGAGGGTAAGCCCAACAGGAACGGCTCCTTCCGTGGGAAGGGGTGGGGTAAGAAGTTCCTTGACTTCCTGAAGAGGGAGGTCTTCGGCATAGAGGAAAAAGGAGGTTAAGTATGATTGATCGCGACGAGGAACAGAGTACGCAGATACTACTGGTGGGAATCGGAGGAGCCGGCTGCAACATCGTGGATCAGGTGGCCGGTCAGTATATCAACCCAGCGACCTACCCCTATAAGGTGGACGTGTATGCCATAAACACGGACAGGCAGAACCTCCGCAATCTACAGAACGTGGGTATGACCATACAGCTGGGGAAGAAGGGAAGAGGAGCTGGCTCCGATCCGGAGAGGGGGAGGAGGCTGGCCCTGAAGGCCATAAGCGACGGAGCGCTGGATGCCCTGAAGCACTCCCCCGACGGTGAGGAGGCGCCGGAGTACGACCTCATCCTCGTGACCGCTGGCCTCGGCGGTGGAACGGGGACGGGATCGGGTCCGGTGATAGTGGAGTACCTGAGGGAGATGTTTCCCGAAGCTCTGATAATGGGCATACTCATATACCCGGAGGATATGGAGGCTGGGGTGAAGACGGAGATAGCGAAACAGGGGTTGGCGGAATACTACGGATTACTTGACTCCATAGTCGTCATAAACAACGGCAGCATAGTGGACCCCAACAAACCCATAAGCGAAGCCTACGAGCTGGCCGACAAGTACGTGGCCAACACCATTATGACCATCTTAGACATAAGCGAAGACTACGGTAAGCCCAACCTCGACTTCAACGACATCCAGAAGGCCTTGGAACCGCCGAGACCGGGGGAGCAGAACGTCTCCAAGTTCGCCTTCGTCTCCACCATAGAGCTTCCGAGCGCCAACGACGTCTCCAAGGTGGCAGACATCCTAAACGAGAGGAAGAAGCACCTGTCCATAAAGAGCTTCAGCGGCGCCCGTACCCTCCTCGTGGGCTTCTTCCACAGCGGCAAGTCCCTTACGTGGGAGAAGGCCCAGGCCGTGGTAAGCATCCTGAAGAACGAGATCATAATGGCGGGGCGGCAGCCTTACGTTAAGGCCGGAGACTTCACGAAGAACAAGGAGGGTATGCTGGACCGGGTCAAGATCTCCGTAATCATATCCGGCGTGAATCCCGACTCCTATATCCTCAACGCCCTCCAGGACGCCGCCGCCGAGAGGGAGGTGGAGGAGATCCTCAAGGGTTTCCAGGATGAAAGAGGCACTTAAGGCCTTCCTCGCCGCCTCCTACCGGAGCGTCTTCGCCGTCCTCGGTATAACCCTATCCATCTTCATGGTCGTCCTGACGGCTAACGCCACCTACGTGTCTTACTACACGTACTCCCGAATCAGGGACGCCGTACGTATAGAGGTGTTTCCCGCCGTAAGGGCGGAGGAGGTGGAGTCCTTCCTGAAGGTTCTCGGAGGTGTGGAGAGGGTGGAGATCGTGAGCGAGAGGGAGGCCCGCGAGGAGTTCGTGAAGCTCTATCCCCAGCTCGCTGACCTCCTCAACCGCCTGGGCGAGGACGTTTTCTACCCTATGCTCCGGGTCTATCCCAAGGACCACTGGAGGGATGTACGGTTCCTGGACCTCCTAAGCGGGGAGATCTCCGCTTACAGGGGTGTGGCGGGGGTGTATTACGGGAGGGAATGGCTGAAGGCCGCCCAAGACTTCTTCAACTTCCTCTTAGGCGCCAACGTGGTGGTCCTCCTTACGGCCTTCGTAGTTAGTCTCCTCGTCTCCTTCTACACCGTGAGGTTCGTCGTGCATCACCGTAGGAACCTGATAGAGATCCTCCGTCTCGCCGGCGTTTCCCCCTTCCGTCTCCGCTATCCCTACGTCCTCCTCTCCGTCCTCTACACCCTCGTATCTTGGGCAGTGGTCGCCCCGTTGGTTCTGTACTTTGCCGGACGGTACGACCCCGTTCCGGGTATCCTACGGTTCAACGCCCTCCTCTTGGGCGGCATCCTCGTCGTCGTACTCGTAACGACCACCTTCGGGAGCTTGAGGGCCTTAACGGACCTGGAGAGGGGACTCTGATTCAGAACTTCAGGGTTCGGGAGAGCTTTACGGGGTAGGGGATACTCTGCTTACCTACGAAGGGTAGGTTGAACTCCATGTAGGCCTTACCCTCCACTCCTACGTTCGCCCTCCGGGAGTTTATCACCCCCATTATCCGGTTCGCGGCCCCCTTGAGGTAGGAGTACCTGACGGATACGGTGATGGGTACGGTGGCCGAGGATCTGGCCTTTACCGTCCTCCCGAAGGTATTGGATACGTCCGCCACCTTTATGCCCTCCAACTTTACGCTGCCAACGAAGCGGTCCAGGACGGCATCCACCGGGTTGGGATTCTGAACGGACAGGAGGACGTCCATAGAGAAGCCGCTCAAGCTTACGCTCTTCAGCCGGGCGCCCGCCAGGGAGAACTTACAGTCCTTCAGGGCGACCCTCTTCTGGATGAGGGAGCAACCGGCGGTCAGGGCAGCCGCCGAAAAGAGGGCTAAAACTACGAAGGTGCGCATACCGCTATTCTAAGGGGTTTCGCCCCTTAGGTAGGCCTCAAGGAGGCTCTCAAAGTCGGGGAGGCGGATGATGTCCCGCAGGACCCTCGCCTTGTAGTGGAGGGCCATGCTCTCCACGACCGTAGCCGTCGCCTTAAGGGGGTGGAGTTTCACCCTGTACTTGGGTAAGGTTATGCCGAGCAGTTCCGTCTCCTCAACTGGCCTCTCCTCACCTTCGGAGAGTTCAACCACCACGTGGAGAGGGTACTGCCTCCTGACCGCCCCCACGCCGAAGTAGTGGGGTACGTACACCGTCCCCACCCCCCTAATGAGCATAAAGAACATGAAGTCCTCCCTACCCGGAGGGGGTTCCGCGAGGAGGGAGTTCGGGGGGTACCTACGGATCAGGACGACGTCGTCCGCTACGAAGCGATGGCCTCTCCTTATCAGCTCAAGGGCGGTCTCGCTCTTTCCTACGCCGGGCTTCCCAACTATGAGGACGCCGACGCCGTAGATCTCCACCATGACGCCGTGGACAGTCGTACGGGGGGCGAGGAGGTAGGTTAGCCTATCGGCCATACGGGCCATAAAGTACGGAGTCTGGATAGGGGTAGATAGGACAGGGGTACGGTAGGTTCGGGCGACCTCAAGGATTACGGTTATTAGGCTGTCGGGGAGTTTCCTGCCAGAGGCAGTTAGGACGACAGCCGGTACCTTCCTAGAGAAGAGGAGGGACAGGGCCTTCCGGACCTCCCTTCGGCCCTTCTCACGCATAAGGTGAAGGAGGTAGGCCCTCTCGGTGAGGCCGAGGATCTGGATCCTCTCGCGGGGGAACTCACGGGTGAAGCCGGCGAGTAGTAGCCCTGGACGGTTGAGGTCCGGGGACCTCACCTTACGGCGTAGGAGCCTCCTCCCGTATATGATCTCAAGGGGTCCCGGAAAGTGGCGGATCACCTCCTCAAGTCTCACGGTCGGGGACCTCACCTCTCCCCTCCCATCTTCCGAACCATCACCTTCAGGATCCTCTGGGGGGACACCTCCACCGCCTTGAACTCCACGTCATCCACCCTCAACACCTCCCCCTCCTCCGGCATGCTCCCCAACTTCTCTATCATAAACCCCCCTACGCTCGTACTCTCGGTCTCCCCGAAGTCCACCTCAAGCAGGTCCTCCAACTCGCTTATGGGCATCTGGGCGTTTACGAGGTAACCCCCATCCGGGAGTTCCTCGTACAAGCTCTCCGGTTTGTCATGCTCCTCGTATATGTCCCCCACTATCTCCTCCACGAGGTCCTCTATGGTGACTATCCCGATGGGGCTGCCGTACTCATCCACCACTATCCCGATGGACACCCTCCTCTTCTGCATCTCCTTCAGGGCGTTGTAGCAGCTCTGGGTAGCGGGGACGAAGAAGGGGGGCTTCATTATATCCGCAACTTTCATACGGTTCAGGTCTTTGTCCAGATGGAGCAGGACGTCTTTCATGTAAGCCACCCCTACTATATCCGCCCCCTCGGACACCCCAGAGGAACGTACAGGGTACTTGGAGTACAGATGCTCCCTGAATTTGGCGACAAGGTCCATCAGGGTGTCGTCCTCCGAGACCATCACCACGTCCACGCGGGGCCTCATAACCTCCTCCGCCGTCTTGGAGAGGAGACGATGGACACCCTTCAGGAGCTTCTCCACCTCCTTGTCCTTCTCCGCCCGTTTCTTCAGATCGTTAAGCAGCTCGTCCAGACCGTTCCTCTTGAAAAACATTTATCAGTCCTCCGGATATTAGGGCCTTCAGGGCGTCCTCTACGCTCATCTTGGCCTCCGACACCTTTCCCTTCCTGACCAGAAGGAGGAACCCCGTAGTGGGGTTGGGGGTGGAGGGTAGAAAGACCACGTACTCGTCTGTGGTCTCGTCCGTCACGAAGCCGAGCATCCTCTTCCCCTCCCCCACCTCTATCCACACAACCTTCCTGAAGGCCACCTTCCGCGGTATGTTATAGACGGCGTTTATGGTGTCCTTGGCTATACGGTAGATGTGCTGGAGGACGGGGATGCTTAGGAAGATCTCGTCAAGGAAGCCGAATAGAGCCTTTCCGAGGTAGGTCGTGGCAAACCAACCTACGACGTATATGACGGCCAACATTATCAGGAGGGAGGGGACAAGGAGGACGACGTAGGGGACGGGTTCCAACACTCTGGATAGGGGACGGGCCAGCCATCCGGCTATGAAGTTAGTAATGAAGACGACCACCCAGGCCGTCACGAACAGGGGGGCGAGAACAACCACCCCTGCTATCAGCCTCTGGCGAAACCTCAACCGCCGTTCACCGCCCTCGTTCATACCAGTCTAACTTTGAACAGGGGCTGCCCGTACTCCACGGGGTGGGCGTTCTCCACGAGGACCTCCTCTATTATGCCGTCCACGTCGGACTTTATCTCGTTCATTATCTTCATCGCCTCTATTATGCACACCACGTCCCCCTTCCTCACCCTGTCCCCCTCCTTGACGAAAGGCTCCGCCCCCGGCGCCGGCGCCCTGTAGAAGGTCCCCACCATAGGCGCCCGTATGTAATGGACGTTCTCCTCCTTCTCGCTCGCCTCCTCCTTAGATCCCTCGGCTTTGGGAGGTTCCGGGGATGGAGGGGGAGGGGGCGTATAGGATGGCGCCGGAGCCTCGGCGTACTTGGAGAGCTTCAGCTTGAAGTCCTTCGTGGATAGCTCCAACTTCGCTACGCCGCTCTCCTCAAACACCTTCACTATCTCCTTAAGGAGGTCCAGACTGAAGCCCCTGCCTTTCTTGGAATCGGCCATATCAAGCCCTGCCTATGTACTCCCCCGTACGGGTATCCACCTTTACGACGTCTCCGGGGTTGATGAAGAGGGGGACCTTTATGACCTTTCCGGTCTCAAGGGTTGCGGGCTTGGAGCCTCCGCTCACGGTGTCCCCCCTTACGCCGGGAGGGGTATCTACGACCTCTAACTCCACGACCGTGGGCAGCTCCACCGTAACGGGGCGGTTGTCGGCGTAGACTATCTGGACCTCAAGACCCTCCTTGAGGTAATGGACGGCCTCCCCCAGGTCCTCGGCCGAGAAGGTTATGTCCTCGTAGGTTTCGGCGTCAAGGAAGTGATAGAAGTCGCCGTCCCTGTAGGAGAATATGGCGGGCTTCCGCTCCACCATCACGAACTCTATGCTGTCAAGGTCCCGGATGGTGAAGGTCTGCACCCTACCCGTGTTGAGGTCCTTGAGCTTGGCGGAGACGGTGGCACCTCCACGTCCCTTGTGGATGTGCTGAAAGTCCAAGACGATGTACTCCCTACCCTCGTACCTTATGACGGAGCCAACTCGCAGACTTGCCATTCTCCGGGAATTATACGGGAGGACACCCTACGTCGCCGTTCCCCTCTAAAATACGGGTGCGTGGAAAGGGTAGATAGGCTTTTCAGGATCCATCTGGCCATAACCTTCGGTTTGGTGGTCGGTACGGGAGTTTTGGTCTCCGCCGTCCTCCTCTGGAGGGGTTGGCCGTGGCTCGTACCCGCCCACATCATCCTATCGCTTGCCTTCCTCCTGTGGGTCAGGCCCTGGGACAAGAGGAGGTTCGTATGGTACCTTGAGGAGAGCAACCCCGCCCTACGGGAGAGGCTCGTATCCCTTTACGAGCTGGTGGAGAGGGGGGTATCCCACCCCTCGGTGGAGAGGCTCCGGCGGGAGGTATCCTCCCAACCCTTCGGCTATCGCCCCAACTTCCGCCTCTTCCTGCCGTTTCTAATACCCTCCGCCCTGTTCCTCCTATCCGCCCTCGTTCCCTTCCCCCACAGGCCCCCTGTCATCTTCCGCCCGAAGGCCCTAAAGGTCCTCGCCGGGGACACCCTTAAGGTCTCCGGCCTCCGGGTGGGGGATACCCTCGTAGTCCGTATCGGCGAGGGAGGGGGAAGGGAGCGGTTTACCCTCGTCATCCGTGGTGAGACCAACAGGGAGGTACCCGTGGAGGGTACGGTCAGGCTGTACGACCTCCCTCCGGGTAGATACGTCCTAAGCGTCAAGGGGAGATCCGGTAAAGGAAATCTTGAGGTCCTACCCCGTCCCGTCCTCTACGGTGTGGATGGCTACATCGTCCCCCCTCCCTACACCGGACTCGGAAAGCGTCCCCTTCAGAGGGAGAACGTAGCATACGAGTACAGCACCTTTGACAGCCTCCGGATCCGGCACAGTGGGGACAGCGCCCACTTCGTCAATCTGCCGGATACCCTGAAGGAGGACGTTGAGGTCTTCGCAGACGTCTTCCGGATGGGGGAGAGGTTCAGGTACCCCGCCTTCAAGGTCAGGGTGATAGAGGACAGGCCTCCGAGCGTAACCCTGCAGCCGACGGGGATACTGAAGACGGAGGGGGACGTACCGGGAGTGGTGGCGGCCTACGACGACATCGCCCTTAGGGACGTAGGCCTTTACGTGTATCAGGGGGGGAGGTGGGAGAGGAGTTCCCTCGGTCTCCGGGGCCGCACCCCCAACGCCTCGTACGACGTAACCTTCCGGGGAGGGGACACCCTTAAGGCCGTAGCCTACGCTGTGGACGTCGCCGGTCAGGTCTCCCTATCCGACACCCTCATACTTCTGCCCAAGGCACCGGAGGAGGTCCTTAAGGAGAAGCTCTTAACGGAGAAGGGGGAGGAGGTTAAGGAGCTTGAGAGGAGGCTGAAGGAACTGCAGGAGGACTTGGAGGTCTCCCAGAACCTATCGGAGGGGACGAAGAGGGAGATCTCCAGCGCCATAAAGGAGACGGAGAGGACGTACAAGGACATAAAGGAGGCCCTTGACAGGATAGCCTCCCAGATAAGGGACCCGGACCTGGCCCGCCTCGTTATGGAGGTGCAGAGGCTGTTTCAGGAGAGTATGGACGAGGAGCTGGCCAAGGCCCTCCAAAAGCTCCAGGAGGCGATGCGGAAGATGGACCCCAAGGCCGTCGCCAAGGCCCTAAAGGACCTCCGCATGAACCAGAGGGAGTTGAGGGAGGAGCTGGAGAGGTTCAAGGCCCTCCTGAAAAGGTACGTACAGGAGAAGAGGCTCCGTGAAATGGCGGATAGGCTCCAGGACCTCGCCACCAAGCAGGCGGAGATAGAGGGTAAGAGGTCCCCCTACGAGCAGGGGAAACTCCGCCGGGAGGTTGAGGATCTAAAGCGGAAGTTGGACAGTCTCAAGGAGGCCAAGGATATAAGTAAGGAGAACCTGAAGAGACTTGAGGAGCTGATGGACAAGGCGGAGAGGAGGATGGAGGCCGCAATGAGGATGATGGAGAGCGGGGGGGACTTCCGGAGGGAGCAGAGGGAAGCCCGTAGGAACCTTGAGGAGGCCGCCCAGCTCGCCCAGAGGACGTACGAGGAGACGGTGGATAAAAGGAAGAGGGAGGTGGTGCAGACGCTTCAGGAGATAGGGGACGCCGCCGCCTTTATGGACATGCGTCTAGAGAGGGACCTAGGCGAGAAGACCCTTGAGGCGGGTAAGGCCGTATCCCTTGACATGGAGGCGAGGCTGAAGGAACTTTCCAAGAAGAGCGTCTTCGTATCCCCCAAGCTCTCCAAGATAGCCCGTCTCGTACATAACGAGTTGGAGGCGGCTAGGCAGGAGCTGAAGAGCGGAGACAGGAAGGGGGCGGAGGCCCACGTAAAGCAGGCCCAGGCCCTCCTACGGACCCTCTCCCTTATGACTTCCTCCTCCGCCCAGGCCTGCCAGAACGCCGGGGGTTCAACGGGTATGGAGGCCTATATGAGACAGCTCGCCCGGATGGCGGGGGAACAGAACAGCATATCCCAACAGCTCGGTAAGGGGATGACCTCCGAGCAGCTCGCCGAGATGCTCGCCCGCCAGATGGCCCTCCGCAAGGCCCTTGAGGGGTTGATAGAGGGGATGAGGAGCAGGGGCGCCCCCTCCGACGCCCTCAACCGAATGGAGGAGGCCCTAAGGGAGATGAAGGAGCTGGAGAGGCAGATGAGGTCGCCCGACGCCCTCAAGAGGGCGGAGGAGCTGAAGAGGAGGGCGCATCGCATCACCATACGCCTCCTTGAGGCCCGCAAGGCCCTCCGACGCCAGAGGACGGAACCGAAGTACGAGGCCCAGAGGCCCAAGCCCTTCAAGGTTGAGAGGGCGCACATCAAACCCGTCATAGACAGGGAGAGGATCGTAGAGATATACCGGAGGTACCTGCGGGAGGGTAAGCTCTCCCCGGAGGAGAGGAGGCTCTACGAGAGGTACATAAGGGGGATATTAGAGTAGGTGGAGCAGGACCTCCCGGAGGGCGAGAAAGGGGGAGCCTCCGCCGGAGGCTTCCATCTGGATGGAGAGGAATAGGTAGAGGGCGTAGAGGGAGAGGAAGACCATCCCCCTCCTCCTGCCGAGGAGTTTCCCTCCGCCGGTTAGGGCGAAGAGGAGGAAGAGAAAAGTAGCAAACAGGAGGAAGAGGACGTCAAAGACCGCCCTCCTTGGCAGTGAGATGGGGTTTATGAGGGCGCTAAGGCCGAGGATCATAGCAACGTTGAAGATGTTGGAGCCGGAGACGTTGCCGAGGGCTATGTAGGGGTTGCCTCTAAGGGCGGCGAGGGTGGAGGTGACCAACTCCGGCAGGGAGGTGCCAACGGCCAGGACGAATAGGCCGACGAAGACCTCGCTTATGCCGAGATGATGGGCGAAGGAAACCGCCCCGTCCAAGGCCCACTCCGATCCGAAGGCCAGGGCTACGCTGCCCCCGAACACCCTCAAGAGGGCCTTGGGAACCGTACCGTCTACACCCTCTACCTCCATCCCCTCCCCCTTGGAGCGGAAGATGGTGAGATAAAGGTAAATAGCGAAGAACAGGAGTAGGATGAGGCCCTCCGTACGGGATATGAGCAGACCACCGGAGCTTGGGAGGAGTACGAGGGTGACCAGGAGGAGGACGAGTAGGAGGTTGGCGGGAAGTTCCCTCTTTAGGATGAGGGCGTGGCTCTTTAAGGGGGAGACGAGGGCGGTTATACCGAGGATCAGGAGGATGTTGGCGACGTTGGAGCCGACTATGTTTCCTACCGTTATCCCCGCCTCCCCCCTAAAACTGGCCAGAACGTTTATTACCAGCTCCGGCAGTGAGGTACCGAAGGCCACCACCGTGAGACCCACCAACAACTCCGGCACCCTCAACCTCCGCGACAGGAAAACCGCACCGTCCAAGAGGTGATCCGCCCCCTTTATCACCACCGCCAACCCCACGACCACCAAGAGGACGTCCTTCACCACCCCCATACCAAAAGTGTAAATTCTAAATCCGAACGCCCCGGTGCGGCTACCTCACCACGACCTTGAGGAGCCTACCTCCCGCCCTTACGAAGTAGACCCCCGGACGCTTCAGGGTGTAGGAGTCCTTGAAGCGGGCCACCAACCTACCGGATGCATCGTAGAGGACGGCGGAGCCTTCCACCTCAACCGTACGGCCCACAACCCTAACCGAAGAAGGGGGAGTGGAGGGGCGGGCCTCGGCTACCGACGTCATCTCACCGCACGTGTGGCCCGTGGCCACCTTCAGGAGGGTGTTGTTCCGGTCGTTGAGACTTACGAAGAGGAAGATGGGATCGTCGGGGGAGGTGCATTCCGGCCATACGTCCATACCCACGACGAGGGGGAGGGAGTCGGCCTCTAAGAGGGTCCCACCGTAGGAAACCCTGAATATCTGGCTGACGTGCATTCCCCCGTAATACACCTCGTTGAGGGGCTTGAAGACGGAGATGTCTAGGAGCGTCCCCCCGGAGGCGTTGGGGAAGGTGCCGACCGTGTCTTTGGCGGCTACGTCTATCTTGTAGATGGAGTTGGACCCCTGTCCGTAAACTCCCCAGAGCAGCCCCGTGGATGCGTCCCAGTCCATACCGGCCATGTAGCCGCCGCTCTCAACGTTGGACCATACGTCAAGACTGTCTACGAGGTTGCCGTTGCTGTCGTAGTATCCTATCACGCTCCCCGTGATGGAGGAGCCATCGTATCCGAAGTGGGAGACGTAGAAGCGGCCGTTCCCGTAGGCTATGCCCCAAGCGTAGTCGTCCCCGCCGAAGAAGGGATGGAGGCCCAGAGAGGACAGGTCCAAGGTGCCTGACGGGTCGTCGGGGTCAAAGGTCAAGACACCCCTCGGATTGAGGGAGACGACGTAGAAGTTGCCACTGTCCGGGACGTAGGTCATACCGGCGAAGCTGTATCCGCTCCCATCCCCTATATCGGGGAACTGCCACCTCCTTACCACCTCTCCGAAGAGGTAAACGGTGCGCACATAGGTTGAGGCCGTATCGTTGTAATGCACCGTATCCGCCGGCTCTACAGCCATTACCTCCACCCTATAGACCTTACTTGGCGAAGGGGTGAAGGGGTCAAAGGTCACCTCAACGGTGGAGGTCTCCGGTATGGCTACAGTCTGGGTATCGCTGAAGGCCAGGGTTGAGGAGGAGGTGTCGTAGACGTTCAGGATCACTGCCGTGGAGGTCGTGGGGACGAGTCCGCCGTTTTCCACCGTCGCCCTAAAGGATATGGGGGCAACATCTATGGGACCCGAAGGGGAGACCTCCAAGGCCCCTACGTTGTAGTCTATGGGGACGGGGTAGTAGAACATAATAACGGTACCGCTGTCGGGGATGTGGGAAGACGGGTTCCCGTTATAGACGTACTCCATATAGTAATCGTTGAGGGTGTCGGCTCCGGAGTTCTGGATACCTACGGTGGCGTCCCCGTAATCTACGGCGGAGTTGTACTGGAGCTTTATGTTCCCGTTGTCGTAGAGGATCACCTCAAAGTTCATCAACAGGCTCCCTCCAAACCTCGGTACGTTGTGCCACTCAACTACGGCGCAGGCTCCGGAGTACCCGTCGGGACAGGAGGAGAAGGACTGGAAGTATATGTCGTCAGCCCCAGAGCCGTTGGGGTTGAGGTCGTTCCACAGGGCAGCGATGAAACCGGCAGACGTGGAGGTGTAGGGTAGGGCGTAGTTGGAAAAGCCAAGGTATGTGCTTAAGTCCCGCAGGATCACGGTTCCGTTGGAACATATGGAAATGGAGTCCGTTACCCCATCGTAGAAGGGGAAGGAGAAGCCGAGGTAGTAGAGTCTTGAAGCCGAGTACCCCGAACACCAGTCGTCGGTAGCCCCCGTAGGGGTACCGGTGGTTGAGATCTCTATCCAGTTCATCACTACGGAGTCTCCGTCCTGCGTGGACCTGTACCTGTAGCCGTACCCGTCCGGTCCGCCTGCGAGGGGTGTTATCCCTGCAAAGATAACGTTTAGCATGACCCAGAATTTTAAACCGGATGTCGGAACTTTTGGCCGGGTGTAGCGGCTGTAAAATTTTCTCTCTATGAGTGTAGTTGTGGGCATAGCTCTATTTACCTTTCTAGGGATGGTCCTCTACGTCGCCGGTACGGTCGCTGGCATCGTACTCCCCGTACTCTCCGACCTCCCCGAGTACAGCAGCAGCGACTACTCCTGCAATGAGGTAGATACGGTCGTTGTGGATACGGAGGCGAAGAGGATAAAACTGACCGACAGGTGCTACTACGTTAAGGTCGACGCCCCGGTAGGGAGGATGAACGTATCCGTCGGGACGGTGGAGGTGGGCAGTGAGGTGGGCCATCTGGAGATATACGTAGGGAACGTAATAAACAGGGGACGCATAGACACGCTGCGTTTGAGCGTGGGAGACGTAAAAAACGAGGGGAATATCGGGTTCCTAAAGGTTAGCATAGGGGACGTGGATAACGGGGGGACCTTAGGCTCCGTAGAGGTCGGGATAGGGGACGTCCGAGGGAACGGGAAGATAAAAGGAGAGGTCTCCATCGGGATAGGGGATCTGGAGCGGGCCGAAGGACAGGATTAGAATACCAACTATGAAGGACGTAGATGCCAAGCAGTTCTGGGAGGAGGTAAAGGATGGGACGGTGGTAGTAGACCTTTGGGCGGACTGGTGCCGTCCCTGCAAGGCGATAGAGCCTTACCTCTACGAGCTTGCCAAGGTCTATACGGACGTTAAGTTCATCCGCTTGAACACGGACGAGAATCCGGAGGTTCCGATGGAGTTGGGGGTCGTGAGCATCCCGACTATCCTCTTCTTCAAGGACGGCAAGGAGGTGAAGCGGATAGTTGGAGCCAAGCCCAAGCACGTGTATAAGAAGGCGTTGGAGGAGGTGAGGGGATAGGCCGTCGGAGGTTGGTATTTGGCTGATAGGGAGATGTATTCCCCAATGTAAGGAGTTTTTCGTACTGCATATGCCAGAACGATTTCCGTTTAAAGGTGGGGCGTATTACTTGATGCGGTCCAAGATTTGGGGATTCTACTAATAGAATGGCGATTGCCCCGCAGTCTCATCAAACGGGAAAATAAAGGAATTTTGGAATTCTTCGGAGATATTTGCAGAATTTTAGGCAACTTAATAGCAATAACCGCATATTTTCACAAATTTACGAGGCATTTCCATATCTTATACATTTTTCCTGATGACTCAAAAATTCAGAAGTTCTACGAGACTATGCGGACGGTGGATTACCCCCTCTATCGGCTTAATACCGGTGGGCCATCTCCCAGCAGTGTAATCCACATTTGAAGACAATTCCTGATCGCTTACCTCCCCTTTTTCCCGTACTTGTAGTAATAGTACGTATCCCTGTAGGGATGTGAGGGGTCCTCTTCCAAGGCGTCCTTGAGATCGGAGAAGGGTGAGGGTGTCGTGGTGAAGATGTCCAACGTTCTTTCCCTATCATCGCCGTAGAAGAGGTAGTAGGAGTGTTTGTATATCTTCCGCCCATCTATCTCATCAACAACGGCCGACTTTATGTAGAATATCTGGGAGAGGTTTATGTGGAGAATGTTTCCATCCAACAGCTCCGCCTTTATCCACCCTTTCCTTTTCATCGCTTCAACCTCCTCCTTTGTTGGGTGTTTTATTGGGGATATACGACCACTTTTTGTAAATTTTTCGTACTTTTCCCTATAATCCTCAAAATAATGAATCTTCACTTCAGCGTTGTTCATGTCGTAAAGCGGGTACGGGCATACCGTCATAACCTCTACGAAGTACATATCAATGAAATACGAGTGGTAGGGGTAGTATCTGTGTTTCCACACGTTTAGATCGCCGATTTTACCAATCACAAACGAATCCACATAGACGATCGTATTGAGGCCTATATATGAAACCTCTCCATCAATTCCTCTTATCTCTATCAGGTCCTCGCCCTTCACGTCCTCTATTTTAAGGGTGCCATCGCAACGGGGCCGTAGCCGCCCACCGAATCCTCGTTGAGCCTACCCAACCGGTACGATCCGACAGTAGAATAGACGACTATGGCCATACTTCTAACCAAGGACAACCGCGTCATCGTCCAAGGGATAACCGGCAGGGACGGCTCCTTCCACACCAAGCTGATGTTAGAGTACGGCACCAACATCGTGGGTGGCGTCACCCCCGGAAAGGGTGGGCAAGAGGTCCACGGCGTCCCCGTCTTCAACACCGTTAAGGAGGCCGTCAAGGAGACCGGGGCGGACACCAGCATAATCTTCGTGCCAGCGAAGTTCGCCGCCGATGCTATGATGGAGGCTATAGACGCCGGCATAAAGCTCGTGGTCACCATAACCGAGGGCATCCCCGTAAACGACGTTATGAAGGCCAAGCTCTTCGCCGAGGAGAGGGGCGCCCGGATAATAGGACCCAACTGCCCCGGCCTCATCACCCCCGGTCAGGCCAAGGTGGGTATAATGCCCGGTCATATCTTCAAGGAGGGGGGTGTCGGGGTCGTATCCCGCAGCGGTACCCTCACCTACGAGATAGTCTCCCACCTGACGGCCAACGGCTTCGGCCAGAGTACGGCCATCGGTATAGGTGGGGACCCCATCATCGGGACCAAGTTCATAGATGCCCTTAGGCTCTTCAAGGACGACCCCCAGACCGAGGCCGTGGTCCTGATAGGGGAGATAGGGGGTACGGACGAGCAGGATGCCGCCGATTACATAGCCAAGGAGTTCAACAAGCCCGTGGTGGCCTTCATCGCCGGCCGCACCGCCCCCAAGGAGAAGAGGATGGGCCACGCCGGCGCCATAATAATGGGGTCCGAAGGGACCT
>WGAN01000118.1 GCA_015494805.1 Caldifarciminota bacterium | reverse complement strand
TAGACGATGCGGACTACGTCCTCGTCCTCGCCGGAAGCACCACGACGACCGCCAAGTACGCCGTGGCCAAGCTCCGTGAGAGGGGCGAGAAGGTGGGCATAATGAAGATAAAGCTCTTCAGGCCCTTCCCCGTAGAGGACGTACGCAGGGTACTGGCCGGCCGGAAGAAGGTCGCCGTGATAGACAGGAACGTCTCCTTCGGACACTCCGGCATCTTCTACATGGAGACCAAGGCGGCTATGTACGGCGCCAAGGACAGGCCTCCTATCTTCGGCTACGTCGCCGGACTCGGAGGCAGGGACATCCGTCCGCAGGACATCATAGACATCTACGAGGATATGAAGAGGAGAGAGGAGATGGACAGCAACGTAATCTGGAAGGGGGTAAGAGTATGAGCTGGACCTGGGTAGAGGTAAAACCCAACGAGAGCGACCTGCTCAATTCGGGTCATCTGGCATGTCAGGGGTGCGGCGCCACCATAGCCGCACGTCTGGCTCTCAAGGCCTTAGGGCCTAAGACGGTCTTCGTGATACCGGCATCCTGCTGGAGCGTGATTGACGGGGCATGGCCCCAGCACGCCCTAAAGATACCCGTATTCCACACGGCCTTTGAGACGGCCGCCATAGCCGCCACCGGTATAAGGGCGGCCCTTGATATGAAGGGGATGTACGACGTCAACGTCGTGGCGTGGGCCGGGGACGGTGGCACGTTTGATATCGGACTTCAGGCCCTCTCCGGAGCCGCCGAGAGGAACGAGAACATCATCTACGTCACGTACGATAACGAGGCCTATATGAACACGGGCATACAGAGGTCCTCCTCAACCCCCATAGGGGCCTGGACCACCACGACGCCCGACGAGAGGCCGGAGGACAGGCCCAAGAAGAACATGATGGAGATCCTGGCCGCCCACAGGGTACCCTACGCCGCCACGGCCAGTATAGCCTTCCCCGACGACTTTGTGCGAAAGCTCAAGAAGGCCTCCCAGATAAAGGGCTTCAGGTTCATCCACGTATTCTCGCCATGCCCTCCGGGGTGGAAGATGGCCTCTCACCTGTCGGTGAAGGTCGCCCGCCTCGCCGTTGAGACGAAGATATTCCCCCTCTACGAGATAGAGGACGGGGAGTTATATACCATCAACTACTGGCCCAAGGGCCTCCCGGTTGAGGAGTACCTGAAGCTCCAGGGCAGGTTCAGGCCGGTGTTGAGGGACCCGGAGCGCCTTGCGTACGTCCAGAGGTTCGTGGACCACGAGTGGGAGAAGTTGGTGAGGAAGCACGAGGCCACACACGGCTACCTGCCAGAGGAGGCGAAGAGGACGACTGCAGCCTTTTAGCGGAGGGGGGGCTTCCCCCCTCTCCCCCTTAAAATCCGGGGGATGGTTCTCGTTGTTGGTTATGTCGTTTGGGATGTGAGGATTGACGGGGGGAGCGACGATAGGTGCTACTCTGCCATCGTCTTACCGGACGGTTCTCCCGTCCTCTCCGGAAACTACGGCAACTCCGTCTACGTGGCGAAAGTCTCACCAGGGGACGGGAGCTTCGTCTGGCAGTACGTCTTCGCCTTCCCCGGCGACGGCAGGTCCAACGCCAAGTCCCTCCTCTTTGACCCCACCGACTCCACCCTCGTAATAGGGGGTACGGCCTACCCCTACTCCGGGGACGATCAGGCCTGCGGCTTCGTCGCCAAGGTCCGGGACGGTAGTACGGTATGGATGTACGTGGACTCGGCCGACGGGTGCGGTCGCAGGGAGGGGTTCTCCGGCGTGGTGATGGGTGGAGACGGCCACTACTACGCCTACGGCACGGACTACGAGACCTACAGCTCCGACCTCTTTACCCCCAGCCGTCGCTTCGTCCTGAAGATAGACAGGGGAACGGGGAGTAAGGTCTGGAGGTACCAGCCGGGAGGGTACTCCTACACGGCGGCGACTCCCCTACCCGACGGCTCCATCGTAGCCGTTGGCTTCGGTGCGGACGCCGAAGCCCAGAGGGTGGGGGCGGACGGTGGGGAGATCTGGAGCATCACCCCGGACAACGGGAAGTTCTGGGATGTAATCGTAGCCCCGAACGGCCACCCCGTCGTGGCGGGAATAAAGGACGGGGACTTCTACGTCGCCCAACTCCAGAGGGAGACGGGGGGTATCAGGTGGGTCTATACGGCCAACGGTTCAGATGACGACGATGACGTCGCCTTCGCCTTATCTACGGACGGCCTCTACATCTACGCCGCCGGCTACTTGGATAACGGCATAAACGGTCTGGACGCGCACGTAGTCAAGTTGGATACCCTCGGCAACCTCCTCTGGAGCTACACCTACAACGGTCCCTTCAACTCCGATGACGCCTTCCGCACCCTGTCGCCGGTCGGAGGGGGGATAGTGGCGGGGGGATACTCCGTCGGTGCCGGTACGGGGAGGGACGTCCTCCTCCTTAGACTCAACGGGGACGGGGACACCCTCTGGAGTCTCACCTACGACTCCCCTTACTCTCTTGACGATGAGGTCCGGGCAGTCGCCGTAAGCGGCGGGGAACTGTACGTATGCGGGAACTCCAAGTCCTCTCCAACCGACGGGGACATCCTCCTCCTCAAGGTCTCGGACCCTACGGAAGCCCCAGAAGACGAGGGGGGTAGCCTCTCCCTCTCAACGGTGGGTGGCACCCTCGTACTTGAGGGGTACGGCAGGGCCGTCCTCTACGACGTCTCCGGCCGGAAGGTTAAAGAGGTGGAGGTACGGGGAAGGGCGGAGTTGAGACCGGGGAAGGGTGCCTACTTCTTGAGGTTTAGGGGGCGGACCTACCGGGTGATCCTCCGTTAGAGGGCGTAGAAGTCCCGCTCTATCGCCCTGACCTGGGCCTTCAGGTTCGCGAGGAAGGCGTACTTCGGCTGATTCAAGCGGTTCTTCTCGTAGACCTCCACCATCACCCTATCCCTTACACACTCCCACTCCCCGCCGCAACCCTCGTAAATCTCCCGCAGCAGGGATACGTACCTCTTGGTGGCGGCCTCGCTCAAACTAAGGTACCTCTTGACCTCCCTCCTCCCCTCTATCAACCTGACGTGGGGGAGGCCGAGGACCTCTATATCGTACTCCCGGAGCCTACGGAGGCTGTTCAGGTAATCTATCACGCTCGTAAGGAACTGCGGTAGGATGTACGTCCCCTCGGCGTTGGTAACACCGGCCGCCTCCCCTACCACCATCAGCCTTTCGGGGAGGACGTAGTAGGACACGGAGTCCTTAGTGTGGCCGGGAGTATATACGACTTCTATCTCCCCTCCCTCCCACTCCAACCTCTGCCCGTCCTCAAGGGGTAGCCCCTCCCTCGGAGGTACGAAGGTGTAGCGCTCGGCGTCTGGATCCCCCAAGGCGGCCATCTCCTTCCTGTTCATCTCCTCTATGAACTTTACCACCCTCTCCCTAGCCATCACCTCGTAGAAGTAGGGATGGGCGGCCGTGGTGTGCTTACCCACCTCCCGTACGTAGGTGTATCCGCCTATGTGGTCGTAATGGGAGTGGGTGAACAGGATCCTCCCCACCTTCAGGCCTTCCCCCTTCAGGAAGGCGGCTATCCTCTTGCCCCAATAACCCGTTCCGACGTCTATTAGGGTGTCTCCGACGAGATAGACGAAGGCGTACGGCCCGCCCAAGATCCGGACACCCCCGTACCTCCTCTGTGAGAAGTCCAAAGCCCGCACGCCCTATTCTACGGGTGTGAGGTCTACGTAGTGAAACCGCCCCTCCCTGACGACCCTCCTACCCAACCGGAAGCTTATGGGTTTGGAGAAGATGGGGCCGTCGTACACGAAGGTGTGGAACTCCCCCCTCTCGCCGCAGGGGTCCACACCCGGAGGCAGGTCCTCAAGGAAACGGCCATCGTACTCCCGGCCGACGAACTCCCCGGAAAGTTGCTCCCCGTCCACCGAGACGACCACCGCCCTGAACCCTAGGGACAGAAACTCCCTCGCCAGTTCCTCCGTATTCCTTCCCCAAAGGGGGAAGTGTCCTCTCCATCCCCCCTTCATAAGCCTCTCCTCTCGGTACCTCCTGACGTCCTCCAAGAAGATATCCCCAAAGACGACCACCCTGTCGGGGTCTATCCCTTTCAACTCCTCCATCGCCTCGGCCATCCTCCTCTCGTACTCTTCGTTGGTGCATCCCTGCGGTATGAAGACCTCGTACAGGGGGATACCGATGGAGGCGGCCTGTAGCCTCAAGAGTTCCCGTCTGACCCCGTGAATGGAGACGCGGTCGTACCCCTCCGTCACCGTAGTCAGGAGCCTCGTAATGTTGTGTCCCTCGTTGAGGACGGTATGGAGGGCGAGGGAGCTGTCCTTACCTCCGCTGAAGGCTACGATCAAGGGGGTATTCTAAGCCGTGAAGATAAAAAAAGGGGGGCCGAAGCCCCCCGTTGCGCTCATTGAGAGGTCCTTACCTCTCGTCTATGGGGATGTACTTCTTGTCTATCTCGCCCTTGTAGATGGCGCGAGGCCTGAAGATGCGGTTGTCCTCAAGGTACTCAAGGACGTGGGCCGTCCATCCGGCGACGCGGGAGATGGCGAAGATGGGCGTGAAGAGGTCGGTATCTATGCCGAGGGCGTTGTAGACGAGGCCGGAGTAGAAGTCCACGTTCGGGAAGATGCCCTTCTGGCCCTTCTCCCGGATCATGATCTCCTCCACCTTGACGGCGGTCTGATAGAACTCGCTCCTCTTGGTCAGCTCCTCGGCAAACTTCTTGAGGATGCGGGCGCGAGGATCGTAGGCCTTGTAGACCCTGTGGCCGAAGCCCATCACCCTCTCCTTCTTGGCGAGCTTGTCAAGGATGTACTTCTCGGCGTTCTCCGGGGAGCCAATCTCCTGAAGCATCTTCAGGACCCTCTCGTTGGCTCCACCGTGGAGGGGTCCCTTGAGGGCGGCGACACCGCCCGTGATGGCGGAGTACATGTCGGAGAGGGTGGAAGCTATCACCATGGTGGTGAAGGTGGAAGCGTTCATACCGTGGTCCGCGTGGAGGATGAGGGCGACGTCCATCACCCTGGTCTCGTAGTCGCTGGGCCTCTCACCCTTGAGCATATAGAGGAAGTTGGCGGCGTGGCCGAGGGTGGGGTCGGGAGGTACGAGGTCCAGACCCTTGCGGGCCCTGTCAAAGTACGCCACTATGGTGGGGAACTTGGCTATGAGGCGGACGGAGATGCGGAACTTGGCCTCAAGGTCCTCAAGCTTGGCGTCGTAGTCGTAGGCCTCCAGGAGGGAGACCACCGTACGGAGGGCCGCCATGGGGTGGGTGTCGGGAGGGAGGTCAAGGATGAAGTCCACGACCTCTGGAGGCAGCTCCCTGGCGGAGCGGAGGGCGGCGTTGAACATCTTGAGCTCTTCCTTCTTGGGGAGGCGACGCAGGAGCAGGGCGAGGGCGACCTCCTCAAAGGTGGAGTACTCCGCCCACTCCTCTATGGGGATGCCCAGGTAGTAGAGCTTCCCCTCCTGACCGTTGATAAAGCTCAAAACGGTTTCAGCCGCCGGTACGCCTGCAAGCCCCTTGGAAAACGGATACTTCTCTGTCATGGCGAAAAAATTCTA
>WGAN01000117.1 GCA_015494805.1 Caldifarciminota bacterium | reverse complement strand
GCTTCCCCCATATCTTTGAGAACCGCCTCGTGAAACCCTACACCTTCGCCGTCCTCTTCAACAGAGGGGTCAAGTTCAGCGGTAGGGAGATAACGGGGATAGGGCGGATGGACTTCCTCTTCTCCAGCGGCGACCCCGAAATCCTGACGGCCATGTTCAACTTCGCTATGGACCTCAAACGGGGAACAGGATGGGATAAGATCCGCAAGGAGGAGATAAGGAAGTTCAGGCTAACCGAAGTCTCACCCGTATGGAGGGAGTACAGGGGGGAGGATACCTTCCAGATACTCTCGCCCGTGGTGGTGAACGACCCCGACAGGGACCCAAGGAACCCCAGAGAGCATTACCTACTTCCGGGTGAGAAGGGCTTCAGCCAAAGGCTACTTGAGACGACGAGGGAGAGGATGGAGAGGTTTCTGATGAAGGTCCCGAAGGGAGGGATGGAGGTTGAACCTGTGGGGAAAGTTAAGGAGGTTATGGTCAAGCACTACAGGGGGTACGTCCGTGGGTTCATAGGGACGGTAAGGGTAAAGGCCTCCCCCGACGTCCTGAAGTTCATATACGACTACGGCCTCGGCGTAAGGACGGGACAGGGCTTCGGGATGTTGGAGGTTTGGGACACCTCCCCCTTCGTCGGTTGAGTACCCCCTTAGAATACTTGAGGATGAAGAGGTATCTGCCCCTGTTCGTAGCAGTTTCCCTTTACCTCGTGGTCGCCCTGTACTACGCCTTCAAACTCTGGGGCTTGACAAACGGCCACAACCTCTACGTCATAGACGACGCCTATATCCATATGGCCATAGCCAAGAACTTCGCCCTCCATGGCGTATACGGAATCACCCGCTATTACTTCTCAAACGCCTCCTCTTCCCCTCTTTGGACCTTCCTCATATCGGGGGGCTTCAAACTTTTCGGCCTGCAGATCTGGATCCCCTTCGTCCTCGCCCTCCTCTCCGGGATCGGGGCGCTGGCTGCGGTCTCCCACATCTACGACCGCGAAGGCGTGAGCGTTGGACAGGCCACCGCCTACCTCCTCGCCCTCCTGTTCTTAACCTCCTTCTGGGGACTCACCTTCACCGGCCTTGAGCATCTCCTCCAGATCCTGACGATGGCCCTCGCCCTGTGGTCCGCCGCCCTCATCTTAACCGACAAAGGAAACCGTGGAGCCTTCTACACCCTCTACCTCTCCTCCGCCGTCGCCGCCGTAACAAGGCCGGAGTCGTGGGCCTTAATAGGGGGGATATTCCTCCTGTTCCTCGCATCCAAAAGGTGGAAGCTCGCCCTTTCCTACGTCCTTCTCTCCTTCCTCCCCGTCCTCCTCCTCGGCCTGTGGAGTAAGGCCAACGGGAACGGCTTCCTCCCCAACACCTACTACCTGAAGGGTACCAAGGGCAACGGCTTAATGGACCTCCTCTACTACTCCCCCAAGCTGACCCACCTCTCCGCCCAGGCCGCACTCGTCGCCGCAGTCGCTTACCTGACCTTCGCTCTGTGGGAGGACGAGACTCTACGGAACGTAATCGCCCTGGCCCTCGTTGGGTTCGGAACCGTCCTCCTCCTCGGTTTGGCGAAGAACCTGCCCATCTTCCTCAACGACGGTGTGTTCATAGACCGGTACTACCTCAAGGGACTCCCCTCCCTCGTAATGGCCCTCTCCTTGGTTGCGGCCAAGTTCGGACTCCTCCTCGTCCTCCTCGGCCTCTACAACGGCACCCTAAAGTGGAGGAAGCCCCTCCTCATCTCCTTCCTGTTGGCTACCGTTCTCGTCGCCCACTTCCACAGGGGCGGATTCGGTTGGTTCTTCCGGTACGAGTCCTACCTGATAGCCCTGACCCTCCTCTTCTACCCCCTCCTCTCCTCCGTCCGTCCTCCGCAGGTAAGGCCAACGTACATTGCGGCTGGGGCCGCCATCCTCTCCATCCCCCTCCTCATAAGGGGCCTTACTATCCTCAAGGACATTACCCCCGCCGTCAGGATAACCTACCTGAAGAACTACCACCTCGCCCTCTTCGTTAAGAAGAACTTCAACGGCAAGGGGATAGCCATGGACGACATCGGCTACGTATCCTTCCTCTCCGATGCCAAGGTGGTTGATTT
>WGAN01000116.1 GCA_015494805.1 Caldifarciminota bacterium | reverse complement strand
GGTGGTGAGGGGTAGGGGGAGGGACATAATCGCCTCAAGCGACGCCGTGGTTATGGCGTCGGGGACAGCCACTCTGGAAGCCGCCGTTGAGGGAAAACCGGCAGTGGTACTCTACGCCCTCTCCGAGATTTCGTGGTGGTTGGGTAGGTTCCTTGTGAAAACGCGGTGTATAAGCCTCCCCAACATACTCCTCGGTGAGAGGGTCTATCCGGAGTACGTCCAGCATATAGACCCCAAGCGGGTGGCCGAAAACGTCTTAGAACTCCTTGGCAGGAAGGAGGAGGTAAGGCGCCGGCTCGCACGGATAAGGAAAATCCTTGAGGTGGATAGGGTAGCCGACGCCTTCGCCTCTGCCGTGGGTCTCTGATTCCTTTAGGCCTCTAAGTTCTCTGCTATCACCTCCGCGATGTCCTTCACCACCGTGGGCTCCTTACCGGCGGCCTTCACCCCGTCCGTTATCATCGTCATACAGAAGGGACAGGCCACGGCTATCTCGTCGGCCCCCGTCCGGAGCAGCTCCTCCGTCCTTTCCACGTTTATGGCCTTCCCTATCTTCTCCTCAAGCCACATGCGGCCACCGCCGGCTCCACAGCAGAAGGAGTTCTGCTTCGTCCTCTCCGGCTCCACCATCTTGGCTACGAAGTTGAGGGTGAGGCGGGGAGCCTCGTACTGCTTGTTGTGCCTTCCGAGGTAGCAGGGGTCGTGGAAGGTGAGGACCTTATCGCTCTTCTTCACCTTCAGCTTCCCCTCGGACAGGAGCTTGGCGAGGAACTCGCTGTGATGATAGACCTGTACGTTGGGGTCAAGGCCGAAGTCGGGGTATTCGTTCTTTATGGTGTGGTAGCAGTGCGGACAGGAGGCCACTATGACCTTGGGCTTGTAGCGGTTGAGGGTCTCAACGTTCTGGGTGGCCAGCATCTCAAACAGCAGCTCGTTCCCACCCCTGCGGGCGGAGTCTCCGGTGCAGGACTCCTCGTTTCCGAGGACGGCCACCCTGAGGCCGGCCTTCTGCATCAGCTCTATGACCGTACGGGCGGTCTTGCTGTACCTCTCATCGTAGGCCGCGGCGCACCCCGCCCAGTAGAGGACGTCAAACTCTTTCCCCTCGCGGGCCTTTATCACGTCCATACCCTCCAACCACTTCTCGCGGTCTGCGGCCGGCATGTTCCAGGGGTTCCCCTGGTTCTCCATGCCCCTGTAGGCCTGACTCAAACCGCCGTCCTCCCCCTCCATCAGCACCTTACCCCGCCTTATCTGGAGGATGGTGTAGAGCTGTTCGTTCCCAACCGGGCAGACCTCAACGCATGCCCCGCACGTCGTACAGGACCATAGGGCCTCGTCGCTTATGGCGAACTCCGTCAGCGGCCTGACGCTCCCACCGGAGGCGAACTCCTTGAGGTTGTAGTTCAGCTCGTACCTCATGTTTATGATGAGGGCGGAGGGGGAGAGGGGCTTCCCGGTGTTGTAAGCGGGACAGACGTCCTGACACCTGTTGCACATTATGCAGGCGTAGGCGTCCATTATCTGCGCCCAGGGGAGGTCCTGAATCTCAAGGGCGCCGAACTTCATCTCCTCCTCGTCCTCCATCTGCTCCATCTTCTCCATCAGGTTCATGGCCGGGAGGTAGGCGTAGGGTTTGTCCCGGCGTACGGACCACTTAACGGGGGCGAAGAACAGGTGGACGTGCTTGGAGAAGGGGAAGTAGGGGAAGAAGGCCATTATGGCCCCTATGCCGATCCACCAGAAGAGATGCTCCAACAGTACGTTCCCACCGAAGAGGGGGACGAAGAGGGAGGCGAAGGGCATGGCCGAGGAAGGCTCCTCCATACCGGCGGAGACGTGAAGGACCCGGAAGAAGACGTGGGTAAATATGAAGACGAGGACGATGGCGGAGTCCCTCGCTATGCCGGGGATGGCCTTCTCGTGGATGAGGACGTTGTCCCTGAAGGTAAGGCGCCTGTCCTTGACGATGTAGCGGCGTACTCCGAAGTATATGACGCCTATAAGGGCGAGGAGGCTTAGGATGTCGGTTAAGAAGTCAAAGGCCACCTGTACGGGGGTGTGGCCAAAGAGTTTGAAGTGGGGGACGAAGGCGGCTATCACGTCCTGAAGGTTGACGAGGGCGTACAGTATGAAGGCCGTCATTACGAAGGAGTGGAAGGTGGAGGTGATGAGGCGGGCCTTGAAGATGGGCTTCTGGAGGAAGAAGGCCTGAATACCCCACCATACGTTTAACTTCCTGCCCTCCTCCCTGCCCCGCCTTATGGCGGCGATAGCGAGGGCGAAGTTGCGGTAGGTGAAGTACCCGGATACGGCAAGAAGGAGCAAAAATAGGATTCTCTCCCACAGGGTGAGCATAGAAGGGATTATATCGGAGGGAGGGATACGGAAGGTGGCCGTACCTGTACGCTCTGTGCAGGCGGAAGCGTCCCGTGGATGGGGGACGGTCTCGCAGCGAAACGGCAGCACTTCAAGAAACCGACGGTCTGACGTCTATATCCTTGCACATCCGTTGCGGGATTACGATCGGCGGGGTGCAGGTATTTTAGAGTATTCGTTAGAGGGATTGCGCTGCTAGGGGGATAGCCCACCTATCGGCCCGAAACGACGTTGAAAGACGGCCCAACCAAAGGGAAGACTCGTGCGACGATAGAGTGGTTTAACGCCTCATTCAATCAAACTTCAAGAAATTGTAATTCGCACTTTAAAATCATTACAACCCCCGTTAAGGATTTTTCATAAATTTCGCTGTAGGTACACCGATGGGGTGATGACCGCTCCGCAGCCTCGCCAAATGGGGGAACGGGATGGGTTTCGGAATCTTAAAGTTGAACTTTCAGTTCGTTACCTCCCCGTTTGATGCCTCTGTAGAGCAGCTGTTATTCTATCGGTGGGATCCCCCGTTTTGTGAATATCTCGAAATTACGGTCAATAATTGAACGGTACGGACCGGTCCCCCTTATAATAGCGCTCGCTGATATGCTAAAGGCCGATATTTTCGTTCCTACGAAGGTGCGCCCGTTGATAGGTGAGACCAACTCCTCAACCGTCCACGTCATAGTGCTTCCACCCAACCATTACAGGGCGTACCGTGATTACGTTTCCGAGCTTTACAGGTACGTAAGAGACGGTAAACTTT
>WGAN01000115.1 GCA_015494805.1 Caldifarciminota bacterium | reverse complement strand
GGGCCAGCATCTCCAGTATCTCCGAGGCGGGGGTTATGGGATAGGCGGCCTCAAACCGCACACCGGCGGCCAGCGCTCCGAGGGTTATGGCCTCGTTCCCGACCATCATTATGCGGCCGGGATCTCCGAGGTTCTCAATCACGTACTCGTCCCTCTTCTCGTACTGGGCGGCCAACTTCCTTCCAAGCTCGTAGGCCTCTATGTTCTTGTTGATTATCTTCTCGCCCTTCTCCTTGAACCAGGAGGCTATGACCTTATGGACGAGGTCGTGGTCAAAGCCGAGGATCTCGCCAGCGATGCCGACGGCGACGACGTTCTTTATGATCTCAAGACCCAGCTCCTGACGGGCGGTCTTGGCGAGGGGTATCTCGTAGATGTAGACGTCGTCCCTCTTCAACTCGTCGGGGAAGGGCTTGACGGAGGTATCGTATATGATCACGCCACCGGGAGCGACCTCGTGGACGTGGTTGTAGAGGTTGGCCACGTTGAAGGCTATCAGGTAGTCTATCTCGTCCTTGGGGCCGTAGATAGGCTCGTACTTAGCCCTGACGGTCATGTTGGTGGGGAGACCTCGGATGTTTGAGGGGAAATCCTTGACCGTCACGACGTAGAGGCCCATTTTTTTCAGAACCTTTGAAAGCATCTCACCGGTCGTAAGGCTTCCGTCCCCGGCAAGGCCGGCGATCTTTATGGCAATATCGTTCTTACGCATAAGTGGGCTATTCTAAGGCTGCCCCCGTCCCGGGGGATACCGTTTCGGTGCAACCGTAAAATCTGCACTATGATAGACTCCTCCCTCTTCGTCATATCCATAGGGGCGATAAACTTCTGGGCGGGAAGGCACTCCACGCTACCCGTTACGGACCTGTACCTCTCCAATCCCAACTTCACCTACCTCGTGGCGGAGCGGATAACCCGACGCTGGGTAGCGTCCTCCGATACCCTCAAGCTGTCCCCCGCCTGCGCCCTCCTGACAAAGCTCTCCGGCTACAACGTACGGGCCGGGATCGTAGGGGACGTCTACAGGGAGGAGGTCCTTAGCATCACCGGGGAGAATCCCCTCGGCAAGTTCGTCTTTGACCACTCCAAGCGGCTGACCAAGGGGCAGAGGGACACCCTCCAGATGATACCGGAGTACGTTCCAAGGTCCATAAACCGCATAGTCACCGCCCTCCTCCGCCTCTACGTGGCGATGGACAGGAAGGTCCCGCCCAAAGGTAGGGCATACATCTGGGACAGTCTCGGCCTGAAGGAGAAGAGGGCCTTTGAAGAAAAGTACCTGAAGGAGATAAGCCCCAGAGCCTACGCCTTTCAGGTGGTGTGCATCCTCTTGGACTCCCTCCGCTCGGCGGTAAGGCGGGAGGGGGGAAGGCTGAAGAGCCTGAACGTCCCGACCCCGTGGGGATACGTGGTCTTCGGGGGGCCTTCAAGTGATAGTTTCCCCGACGCCCTCATCGCCGTTGATGGCGGTGGGGACGACGTGTACGGCTCGGTGGTGGTGGGCATAGACGCCTCCGGGAACGACCTCTACAACGGCCCCGTTGGGTACGGCCTCTTCACCGTCTCGGCCTTCGTGGATATGGAGGGGGACGACGTCTATAAGGGCGATGGCCAGGGGGCGGGTTTCTCTGGCTTCGGCGCCCTCTTAGACCTCTCCGGGAACGACACCTACGAGGGGAAGGTCTTCGCGCAGGGGGCGGGGTACAACGGCGGGGGTGTCCTTGTTGACGTATCCGGGGACGATTCCTACTACGCGTACCAGAAGGCCCAAGGCTTCGGATGGGTTAGGGGCATAGGTATCCTCGCCGACCTCTCCGGGAACGACACCTACCGGATGGAGGACTCCCTCCTCCTCTTCCCCTCACCGCAGGATCCGAGACACAACTCCAGCCTCGGCCAGGGGATGGGCTTCGGGGAGAGGAGGGACTTCTTTGACGGTAGGTCCCTCGCCGGTGGGGTGGGGATGCTCCTTGATGGGGGAGGTGACGACCGGTACGAGGCCGGGGTCTTCGCCCAAGGGGCCGGGTACTGGTTGGGTACGGGTGTCCTGTACGACGGTGGGGGGAACGACGCCTACGCCGGGGTGTGGTACGTCCAAGGGGCCGCCGCCCACTTCGCCGTAGGTACCCTCTTAGACGCCACCGGGAACGACGCCTATCTGGCCACCCGCTCCACCTCCCAAGGTGTGGGACACGACTTCTCCTACGGCATACTCATAGACGGGGAGGGGAGCGACACCTACACCTGCGGGAACCTCTGTCTCGGCAGCGGGAACGCCCAAGGGGTAGGGGTCTTCTGGGACCGGGACGGGAACCTCCGGGTAAACCTCCGCGGGAAGGGGTTGGGCTTCAGCAACCCCGCCGTAGACTCCTTGAGCATCAGGGCCGCCTTCCCCACCAAGGGTGTGGTGTGTAAGGGTAAGTCCTGCCCGTGATTACCGGCGGATCAGGACCTTCCTGACCCCCTTCGCCGTCCTGACGAAGTAAACGCCCGGTTTTAGGTCTGTCCAACCCCTCCGCCGTCCGAGGACGTCGTAGAGTACCCCTCGGTCTTCCGTCGCCCCAAGGTTCTCCCTCTCCGATGTGGAGGTGGCGAGGGTGGGTACTACGAACCACGCATCCCCTCCGCCCGTGGCTCCTACGCCCTTCCGGTAAGCTATCTTCGGCTCACCGCCCAACATAACGGCGCTGGCTACGTAGGAGGCCAAACCGGAGGAGAGGGTAATCTCGTAGGGGGTGGCGTCCAGAGAGGACCCCGGCCACGTCATCCAGGAGAGGGTGGTACTGCTGTCCGAGAGGAGGACCTCCAGTCTGTAGGTCCCGGAGCCAAGGGAGTCGTGGGCGACGGCGAGGAGGACGCGACCGGGGAGGAGGGCGACGTCGGGGGACTCGTACCGGACCATAGACGTAGAGTCAAAGAGGGTTATCATCCAAATGGTGGTGTCTATGCCCTTGTTCATCAGGACCATGTAGGAGTTGGAGGTCAGGGGCTTGCGGGTGAAGGCCATAGCATACGCCGGATGGAGGTACGCGACGGAGATCCTACCTACGGCGTTTCCGTAGCCGGAGGAGGCACCGAACCACCACAGGTCCAAGGAGGAGGTGTCCCCAGGGGGACCCCAGTCCGCATACATCACGTACCTGTAGCCGGGACTACCCGGTAGGGGATCGCTCCCGTCGTCTATCTCTACCCACGCAAAGTAGGCCCCAGAACCCGCCCCGTACTTCGCCGTTCCATCAACGTTGTAGGTGAAGGTCGTCCCAGAGTTCCAGTAGGCGACGTAGGTCCAACTCGCCCCGTAGTCCGACGAACTGAAGAATCCCAACTCCCCGCTCGTGTCCATCACTACGGCGTACGCATAACCGTTGTTCCCTCCATCCGAAGCCACTACCCCAGTCTTCGCAGCAAAACCAGAGGGCGTCACGGCTACGAAGGTGTCGCTCGTCAGGGAACACCCACTGCCCGTGTTGTACGACAGCACCACGAAGGTGCCGGGAGAGTACTCATCCGCTACCCCTGCCTTCTGCCCAAGGGTGAAACCAACGTAGGCCCTGCCGTTCGTCGGGTTGATGCTGACCGAAGGCTCGTATATCCCCCAAGTTGAGTCAAGGGTGTATAGGGCGCCCTCGTAGTTCCAAGTCAAACCCCCGTCCGGGGAGCAGAAGATGTGGATGGAGTCCTTATGGTCTATCAGGCCGGAGGAGGAGGAATATACGTACCACAGGTTGCCGTAGGGGTCGGTGGCCAGAGAGGGCTTGTGGTCGTAGCCGGCGTCGTGGTCGGAGCCTACGAAGGTGGAGGTCCAACCGCTGACGGTTAGGGAGAAGGGGGAGGTATGGTGGATGGCCTTTGAGAGTGCGACGGGGATGGGACGATGGGAAACCTTCACCCCTACGACCTCTACGCCCAAACGCTGGACATCCACGTACTGTGCCGCCAGTGATAGCACTATCAGCATAAGCTCTAATTTTAAAGATGGACACACCGCAACGCCGTCCCGTAGTGAAACGGCGATCCACCTCAACGTCTTTCTCAAAAACCGGCGTCTTGATGAACTAGAACCATAACTTCGTAAAACGTGAGGCGACAATTTACGAAGACCGCAATACGACTTCATGATTTTGGAACCCGTTAGGACTCCCAAGAGTAGCACCTCCAGACCCACAGGTGAGGGAATGGTAAAGCAGTATCCTTCGGGCGGGAGCCTTCCCCGGATGCACCCTTAAAATCTCCGCCTATGGCCAACAAGGTTTATTACGACGTTAAACTTTCACCGGAGGAGGAGAAGATCATCCGCGCCCACCTTGAGAGGGCCATCCTCTTCACTACGCTTGACAAGGCCGTGAATTGGGCTGTAAATTGGGGCAGGAAGCACTCCTTCTGGCCGGCCACCTTCGGGCTGGCCTGTTGTGCCATAGAGATGATGGCCGTGGCCCAGCCGCGGTTTGACATCTCCCGCCTTGGGTACGAGGTCTTCCGCGCCTCCCCGAGGCAGGCGGACCTTATGATAGTCGCCGGTACGGTGACGATGAAGATGGCCCCCGTCCTTCGCCAGATATACGACCAGATGAGTGAGCCGAAGTGGGTCATATCCATGGGGACCTGTGCCAACACCGGTGGGAAGTATCACAACTACGCCGTCCTACAGGGGGTGGACCAGATAGTGCCTGTGGATATCTACGTCCCCGGCTGCCCTCCGAGGCCGGAGAGCCTCATTTACGGCATCCTTGAGCTGGCCAAGAAGGTGGAGAAGGAGACGGGTAGGCACTTTAACCTCGGCCCCTACAGGTGAAGATGGAGTTCAGCAGGGAAGCGAGGCTCCCCACGGAGGTGGGGGAGTTTCGTATATTCGTTGTCAGGGAGGGGGACAAGGAACACGTCGTCCTGATAAAGGACCCCCTCGTTGAGCCTGTCCTACTCCGCATACACTCCGAGTGCTTCACGGGAGACGTCCTCGGCTCCCTCCGGTGCGACTGCGGGGAGCAGCTCCACTACGCCCTGTACCGTATAGGGAAGGAGGGAGGGGTCCTTATATACCTCCGTCAGGAGGGCAGGGGCATAGGCCTCTTCAACAAGATAAACGCCTACGCCCTTCAGGACGAGGGGTACGACACCGTACAGGCCAACCACCAGCTCGGTTTTGAGGCCGATATGAGGAGGTACGAGATAGCCGGTAAGATCCTTGAGAGACTCGGAATCCGCCGTGTCAGGCTAATGACCAACAACCCTCACAAGGTGTGGGACCTAAGGAGGTACGGTATAGAGGTGGTTGAGAGGGTACCCATAGAGGTGGAACCCAACGAGCATAACGCCGAGTATCTCCGTACCAAAAAGCTCAAGCTCGGCCATCTCCTGCTCAAGGTGTGATGGTCATCCTCCAGCACCTCTTCTCCCTCCCCGTAGGTCCAAACGTCATGGACTTTCTGTCCTTAGGCGACACCCTCCTGTACGTGCAGATAGAGGGAGTGGTCCTATCGGCCGTAAGGACGGAAGAAGGTTGGGAGGTGGATACCCTCCTCCTCCTCCCTCCGGGTACGAGGCGGATGTGTCGCTGCGGGGGGCTTCTCTATCTGGCTTACTTCCACAGGGTCGTAGCCTACAGGGGGGATAGCCTCACCGAGAGCTTCTACCTGCCCTTCAACATCTCTGACATCCTGTGCCGGGGAGATACCCTACTCCTCTACGACTCCCACGCCGTCTATCTAAGGCCACCCGAAACCGCCCCCGTCGTCCTCTACCACACGGAGGACGTGATAAAGGCCGTATTCCTCCGCGGGGACACCCTCTTCCTCCTCCAGAGGAACTACCTGATACGCCTGACGGATACCACCGACACCCTCGTCCATTTCAAGGGGATGGCCAACCTATCCTACGCCCACCCCATTGACGGAGCCTTCGCCATCCTCTTCGGGAGCGGTGAGGTCGTCCTGTACCTACCTCCGAAAGGTAGGAGGGGACCCCGGACCCGCCTCCTGTTTGAAGGGGTCGGGAGGATGAAGGTGCGCCCCGACACCCTCCTAATACTGGCCGGGGACACCCTGAAGGCCTACCGTGTAAAGGTAGGAAGGTGGCCATGGAGAAGGTAGTCCTCTCCGAGAGGTTCTACAGCCTACAGGGGGAAGGCCCCTTCGCCGGTACCCCCGCCCTCTTTTTGCGGGTCTTGGGATGCAACTTGAGGTGCGTCTGGTGCGACTCCCCCTACACGTGGGACAGGGAGGGGGTAAGCCGGTACGGTACCGGGGAGGTGGATAAGGGCTTTGCGTACTCGTTTCGGGATTTCTTGGATGATGCAAAAAAATACGATTTTTTTGTAATAACCGGAGGGGAACCGTTATTGTATTCAAAAATTTGGGAAAAATGGGTAAGGAATATAGAGAATGATGCGATATTCCAGTTTGAGACCAACGGTACCTTCCCCCCCATCCTCAAGGACGACCCGCGGGTGCATTTCGTCGTATCCCCCAAACTCAAGAGCAGTGGAAACCCGGACGCCCTGAAGTTGGACGTCCTGAAGGCCTACCTACCCCTGATGGAGGAGGGGAGGGCCTACCTGAAGTTCGTCGTAGCCTCACCGCGAGAGGACGAGGGGGAAATAGGGGCTTTACTTGACGCCCTGAAGGTACCTAAGAGGTTGAGGCTCCTGTCGGTATTCGTCATGCCCGAAGGGGTTGAACCTACCCTTCCCCTCGCGCGGGAGGTGGCGGAGATGGCCCTAAGGAACGGCTGGAGGTACTCCGACCGCCTACACGTCAGACTCTGGGGAAACCTCCGGGGAAGGTAGGTCCCCCTTACCTACGGTCCAGGCCCTCCAACCCTCCGGCGCCCCCCTGCGGAATATCCCGACGCTATCCACGATGTAGGGCCTCCTAACCCTCTCCCTTATCCTGTCCCAGTCCAACTTGGCGAACTCCTCCCACGCCGTCAGGATGAGGACGGCATCCACACCGTCCAACGCCTCGTAGGGGTCGTTATAGACCTCAACGGCGTCCCCGAATATAGCCTTGGCGTTCTCACCCCCCATAGGGTCGTAGGCCTTCACCCTCGCCCCCTGCTTGCTCATCCTCCTTAGGATGGGGATGGAGATGGAGTTCCGTACGTCGTCGGTGTTGGGCTTGAAGGTGAGTCCGAGGACCCCCACCGTCTTACCCGTGAAGACCCCACCGAGGGCCTCCTTCACCTTCCAGACCACCCGCCTCTTCTGGGCCTCGTTCCGCAGGTGGATGGCCTCCAAGAAGTGGGGGAAGTGGCCGTACTCCTCCGACATCCTTATCAGGGCCATCAAGTCCTTGGGAAGGCAGGGGCCGCTGTACCCCGGACCGGGGCGGAGGTAGTGGCGGCCTATCCTGGGGTCCAACCCTATGCCCTCGGCGACGTCCCAGACGTCCCCGCCCAAGGCCTCGCACACGGCTGCTATCTCGTTTATGAAGGACACCCGCGCCGCCAGGAAGGCGTTGGAGGCGTACTTGATTATCTGGGCGTTCTTTATGCTCGTAGTCAGTTTGGGGGAGTTTATGCCCTCGTAGAGGGACATCACCTCCTCTGCCACCTCCGGTGTGTCCGCCCCTACCACTATCCTGCTGGGGTTGAGGAAGTCGTATATCCCCGTCCCCTCCCTCAAGAACTCCGGGTTGTATGCCAGCTCGTAGTCCCTACCCCTCTCCTTACCCTCCTCCCTCATAACTTCCACCATAGCGTCCAGACTCCCCACGGGGGCCGTACTCCTGACTATGAGGATGGAGAAACCGTCCAAGGCCCTCGCTATGCTCCGGCTGGCCGACAGGAGCTGACTTAGGTCGGCGCTACCGTCGTCGTCCATAGGTGTATTCACGGCTATGAAGACGTACCTCGCCCCCTTCACCGCCTCCTCCGTACTCAACGTGAAGCGCAGCCTCCCCTCCTCCATAGCCCTCTTCAGGTAGTCCTCCAGACCCTCCTCGTAGAAGGGAGGCTCTCCCCCCTTGAGCTTCCTTATCTTACCCTCGTCCTTGTCCATCCCCACCACCTCGTGGCCGAGGGTGGCCATACCCACGGCCGTCACCAACCCAACGTAGCCCGTTCCTATTACCCCTATGCGTGCCATAAGGGGCTATTCTACCCTTGAAGGTACTTGGGGTCCTGGGGGTGGCAGCTTATGCGGTCGGTTATCTGGTATATCAGGCCGCAGAGGACCCTCCCCGGCCCCACCTCAAGGGCCTCACCTACCCCCATCCTCACCGCCTCCTCAACCATCTCCACGAACCGCACGGGGGAGCGGAGCTGCACTATCAGGGCCTCCTTCACCTCCTCGGCCGTCCTCGCCACCTTACCCGTGGAGTTCATTATAACGGGTACCCTCGGCTCCCCGAAGGAGACCCCCTCCAAGACCTTGGCGAACTCCTCGGCCGCCCTCTCCATCAGGGGTGAGTGGAAGGCCGCACCCACCTTCAGGGGTACGAGACGGAGCCTCCTCCCCTTACCCTTGAGGAGTTCTTTCGCCCTCCCTACCTCCTCCTCCGTCCCCGACAGGACGACCTGCTTGGGGGAGTTGTAGTTGGCTATGGTTAGGGTGGTGAAGTTCCCCTCCTTCAGAACCTCCTCCGCCACATTTCGAGCGTCCGCACCGACGACGGCCAACATAGTGCCACTGCCCGACCTCCCCATCAGCCTCCCCCTCTCTATCACGAGGTTGAGGGCGGTAGCGAAGTCAAAGACGCCGGCGGCGTAGAGGGCGGTCAGCTCCCCAAGGCTGTGGCCGAAGACCACGTCCGGGGGCCTCTTCCGACGTAGTACCTCGTAGAGGGCGGCGGAGTATAGAAAGATGGCGGGTTGGGTGTTTATGGTGTCCTTCAGCTCCTCCTCGGAGGCCTCCAAAAGGAGACGGCTCAAGTTCAGGCCGGTTATGCTGTCGGCCAGCTTTAGGGTCTCCTCCGCCTCCGGATACCTCTCCAACAGGAGCTTACCCATACCGGAGTACTGGCTTCCCTGACCCGGAAAGGCGTACGCGAGCATAGGTGGGATTCTACCCTCGTTATCTACCCCACACGTTCCCCCTTTGCACCCTTATAATACCCTACGGTGCTTTGGCTTACCGCCCTCGTCATAAACGAGGTCGCCCGCATCAACGGGGATTCGGGCTGGGTTGAGGTCTACAACGAGGGCCAGAACGTCGTAGACCTCGGACCCTACTCCGTAAGGACGGAGGCGGCCACCTACGACCTAAGCGGCGTGTTGGCGGGCGGTGAGTACAGAGTGTTCTACGTACGTTTGGGGACCTCTTCGGGTAGGGTTTCCCTCCTCCTGAACGGTGAGGTGGTGGACTCCTGTTCGTGGGTTTCCCTTCCCACCCGCGGCAGCATCGGACGGATCCCCGACGGTACGGGGGACTTCCGCGTCCTCATCCGTCCCACTCCGGGAAGATCCAACGACCTCCCCGCATCCTTGGACGAGCAGTCCTGGGGTAGGATAAAGGCCCTCTTCGGTCCGGGTAAGAGGCGTTGAGCCTTGGCCTTCTGTAAGTTCTTCGGTGAATGTCCGGTATGTAAGTTTCAGGATCTCCCCTACGAGGAGTCCTTAAAGAGGAAGGCGGAGAGTGTGGAGAGGGTCCTAAGGGTACCCGTTGAAGTCGTCCCTTCCCCCAAGGATAGGGGCTACAGGGTGAGGGTGGTCCTCCATACCCGGAGACCGGAGCCGAACAACTTGATAATAGGCTACACCTTGGAGAGGGGTTTCGTATTCGGCATAGACGGGTGTCCCCTCCTCGTACCGGCCGTCAGCTCCCTGATAAGGCGTATCAACGGCGTACTCGCGGCGGCCCCCTTGAGCGTTTGGGACGCCGAGAAGGGCAGGGGCAAGCTCGTCAGCATCACCCTCCTTGGCGATGACTTCGGCACCATCCTTAGCCTGAACCTCCGCAAACCCGTCTTCGTCAAGAAGCTAACCTTCCAGATAATGGACAGGATACCGGAGATATCGGGGGTATGGTGGTCCGTCGGGACCTTCGGGGAGCATATAACCGGTGGTAGGGGGGAACTCTTCAGGGCCTTCAGGGTGGGTAAATACACCTTCAAGGTCTCCCCCTACGGGGACTACCCGGACAACCTCTACATCCTTCCGGCGATCTGGAGGAAGATGAGGGAGGTTCTGGAGGGGAAGACCGTAGCCTTTATGACGGGACTCTACGTCCCGCCCTCCCGCGTGACCACCTACGTGGACCTACGGGGGATGCCCGTTAGGGAGTTTATGGAAACGGCGGAGGCGATGGGGATACGTCCGGACGTTGAGCAGATGGAACCGGGGGCCTTCCTGTTCCTGCTCAAGTCCCAGTACGACTTCGTGGTCGTCCATGCCGACCGCGTTGGCAACGGGGAAGTCTTGCAAGCCGGCCGGAGGGCGGTTATAATCGGTAAGGATCCAAAGAGGATAGTGGAGATGGTCGGAGGGAAGAAACCCTCATCGGCCTACGTCTTTGACACCCTCCCCTACACGGGAGACCTCCTCGTAATGGCGGTCTTTTAACCCTCTTGCGTGATCCGGCCTGCTTCTGTATAATTCCCTCGTATGTCCATCGGTATGGTATTCTGGACTCTCGGTTCGGGGGCGGAGAGGTTCTACGTTGTACCCCGGAGCCTTACCCTACTGCACAGGGAACACTTCGCCGGATACAGACAGGAGGAGACCTACGCCCACTTTGACCGTTTCTCCTTCGTCTCCAAGGTCGGATACGTCGGTGGAATGGAGTTGAGGGACGAGGGCGGGAAACTCACCGGGAGCTACTCGGCCTCCTTCGTCGGATTGACCGGGAAGTACTACACCGCCCCCATAGGGGCGAAGGGCTGGAGCCTCGGCTTCGGCCCCGGACTTATGCTCTCCAAGATCCACACCTATGCGGACTGGGCGCTGACGGCCAACTTGGTAGCCTACGGTTCCTTTGACGCCGGGCGGATTATGCTGCGGCTTGACAACCTCGGTATGGGTACCCTCCTGACCGTGCCGGAGACCTTCGCCGGAGGGTACTTCCTTCTCCCCGGAGGGACCCGCCTCGGTGGATTCTTGAGGTTCTTCGGGGACTTGGATCTGGACGCCGGTCTGTACCTCGCCAAGAGGATTTCCGTCCTGGACCTGGAGGTGATACCCGCCTACAGGTACGTCACCTTCGGTCTGTCCCTTGGGGTGGGTCCCCTGAAGTTCCGCTACCAGTACACCCACTCCTACTACGGCCTCGGCTCCCACCTCGCCGGGATGACCTTCTACTGGGGTACCCAGAGGGGTATAGAGGAGAGGATAGGGAGGCTTGAGGCCAAGGTCTCGGAGCATGAGCGCCAGCTGAAGGACATACGCAAGAGGATAGCCGAGATGGAGATGGAGGCGGAGGCCAAGGCCCGCTACCTCATCCGGAAAGCCCGGAGGACGAGGGACCCGGAGAAGGCCCTTAGGTTGGTGGAGATGGCGGCCGTATTCCACCCCTCCCCCGAAACCGACTACCTCATAGACAGCCTCAAGGGTGAGGTCGTAAGGAAGAGGAAGGAGCGGTACATAAAGCGGATCAACGCCTTCCTCCGGAACAAGATGTATGCCGACGCCTACGCCGAGGCGCTGGACTTCGTGAGGGAGTTCCCGGACGACCCTAGGGCCATCAAACTCTTCAAGGAGATAGAGGCCCGCATAAACCGCCGGCTCCAGAAGAGGGAGAAGGTAAAGGAGGTGAAGAGCCGGGCGTTAGACATATACTCCGATAGGAACGTTAGGCGGGCGGACAGCCTCATAAACGCCGGTATGTACCTGAAGGCCTACGAGCTGATAAAGAGCCTTCCAGACTCGCCGGAGAAGGTGGCCCTCCTGACCAAGATAAAGCGGAAGTCCTCCGCCTATCTGGACTCCGCACGGGTGAATATAAAGCGGAAGGAGTGGGCTAGGGCTAGGGCCTACCTGGAGGCCTACTTGGACCTGACTCAAGACGCCAAGGCCGTCAGTCTCCTCCAGAAGGTGAACGAGAGCATGGAGAAGCAGGCCGAATTCCACTACCTCAAGGCCCTGGAGTCCTTCCAGAAGGGGGACGTACTCGGAGCCTACGCCCACGCCGAGGTGGCCTACGAGCTTCAACCCCACAACGAGAAGTACCGCAAGATATACGAGAGGCTGTCCAAGCTTTACGGGAGGTACGTTAGATGAGAAGGTTCTCTCTCCTCGCGGGGATATTGGCAATTTACGGTGGGGAGTTGCAGGCCCACCTGAAGGTCTATAGTTTGTCTCTCCCTACGCCGGCCACCGTCATCTCAACCGCCTTGAACGTCCTGCCGGACGGTACCGTCCTCCTGTCCGCCTACGACACCTCCTACTCTGCTATGGCCTTCCTGAAGGTGGAGCCGGTGGTCTCGTCGGTCACAGCCTGCGGCGTAGATGACCCGTTCCCTACGAGGCCCTTTTACCTATCCCTCAAGGTCAGGGACGGAAGGCTGGTCTCCACGTCTGCGGGAGGGGTACTCCTGGCGGATACGGCTCTGGATACTATCCTGCGGATAGGGGTGGGGACCGGGGCGGACGCCGACATCGTCGCGGGGGACACCCTCCTCCTGGTCTGGGGGGACAGCCTCTCCATCACCTTAGGCTACGTCTCCTCCGGCTCCTTCTCCCCCATTCAGACCTTGAGGTTGTCGTCCGTCAGGCCAGACAGCCTTTACTACGCCGTAAGGACGTACTACGGTGGGGCGGTGGTGGCCCACGCCTCCGGGGACACCCTAATGCTAACCTACGTCTCCACCTTCGGGGGTACCCTAACCTACGACAGTACGGTGGCCTTCGTCCTTCCCCCCTCTCTGGACCTCGTCCCCTCCGCCCTTAGGTTGGCATGGCTCCCTTCGGAGAGGTTGCTCCTCGGCTTCACCGTAGGGGACGGCGTCAGGACTTACCCCGCCTTCCTGATTCGGGGGATAGAGGACTCCGCCTTCGTCATGGACTCCTCCGGGATCCTATCGGATATAAGGCCGGCCCAGGGCGGTATCCTTGTGGTCTCCAAGGGTCCCTCCTCCTTCGCCCAACTCGTGGCGTCGGGGACGCCGGACACCTCCCTTGAGGGTGTGAGGTACCCTGACATCGCCGAGGGGGGGACGGAGTTCAGCGTAGGCCACTACGTCCTCTCTGGCCATACGTCCTTGGGGGCCATAACCCTCATTTACAGCGACTTCTACCCGACGGATACCGTCGTAGTCAGGGACGTACGTACGTGGTCCCCTTTGAGTTTGACGAAGACCACCGTCCCCCTGACGACCACCCCGGCCTCCGTTTCTATGACCAGTTCCCTGGTCTCCTGTTCCCCCGTAACCGTCAGTGCCAGCGCCATCGCTGCTGACGATACGATCCCCCCCATCCTGACCTCCTACCCGTCGGACACCGTAATAAAGTCGCAGGATACCCTCGTCTTCGGCTTCTCGGAGGAGATGGACCCCGAAACCTTCCGGTACGGGACGAGGGTTGAGGCCTACGGCTCCCTCAAGTTCCCAGTTGCCACCCACTCCTTCTGTACGGGGACCTACTGCTACCTCATCGTGAGGGCGCCGGGAGCCGACTCCTTAGTGGTGAGCCTTACGGCTTTCATAACGGATACGGCCGGAGTACCTCTCGCCCCCGGATCCCGCATAAGCCTCTCCTTCTCCGTCCTACCGGAGCGGCCCCGCATTCTCTTCACCCAGCCCGACAGCGGGGAGATAGACGTCCCCCTCAACGCCAACGTTGGGGTATGGTTCTCAACGGGCATAGACTCAACTACGGTAAACTCCTACACGGTGGATATTAGCGACGGTACGGTCACCTATCCCTTCACCGTCTCCTGTTCCCTCCCGAACATGTGCGTCCTGGACCCCATCGGGGACTTCCCACCGGCCACCCGCATAGCCGTAAGTTTCACCGCCGGTATAAGGGACACCTTCGGCCAGCCCATCTTCCCGAAGGTTATAACCTTCCGGACAGTGGAGGAGGATACCCTCGCACCGAGGGTGGCTATGACCGTCCCCGATAGCGGGGACATCGGGGTACCCCGGAACTTCGCCCTTAGCGTCCTCTTCACCAAACCCATGGACACCACCACCGTAGCCGGAGGGGTGAGCCTCCTTGGATCCTCGTCGGGCGCCCACACCTTCAACGTGTTCTGCCCCACCCTCAAGAACTGCGTCATCCGTCCCCTAAGCTCCTTCATGGCCTCCGAGGTGGTGACCGTACGGTTCAACTCCTCCATACGAGACACCTTCAACCGCTCCCTCGTACCCAAGACGGTGATATTCCAGGTAGGCTCCACCTTTGACAACGTCCCCCCCAACGTGAGCGTAATCGCCCCACCCAACGATACGATAGTCCTGTACCACCCCATCCTCTCCCCCCTCAAGGCGGCCGTCTGGGACAACTCCGGCATCCTGATGGCCTCGTGGCTCATAGGCTCGGAGGCCCACCACGCCCCCCTCTCCTGTAGGGACCTACCCTACGTGGCCTCCGACACCACCTGCCTTGACGTCTCCACCCTTCCCTCCGACACCTACAGGGTGAGGGCCATAGCCTACGACCTCGCCAACACCCAGAGCGTGGATTCGGTCGTCCTGATAGTGCGGGATACGGTCAGGCCGCGGGTCTCCTTCACGGAGCCGGCGAACGGCGAGGTGTCCGTCTCCCCCTACACGCACGTGAGCGTAACCTTCACGGAGCTTATGGACACCCTCCACTTCCCCGACTCGGCCGTAAGCGTCAGCATAAACTCCTCCCCCGTCCCCTTCTCCCACACCTGGAACACCCCCTACACCCTCCGCCTCACCTTCCCCTGCCTTGGGACTCCATCGTGGTGGTCTCCTTAGACTCCCTCCGGGACCTATCCGGCAACCTCCTCGTACCCTACACCTTCTCCTTCAAGGTCGTTAGCGAAACTCACGTGAGGGTGGATTGGCTGGTGTTGGAGCCGGATACGGTCTTCGCCGGAAACAGGGACAGCGTGAAGGTGGTGGCCATCGCCAGGTCCGACCGCTCCATAACCGACGCCTTCCTGACCGTTGGGGAGGACAGCCTAAGGATGGAGGCGACGGACGGGCAACTGGACGAGCCGGTTGAGACCCTCGCCGTATGGTTGAGGACGGACAGCCTGAAGGCGGGGGAGTACCCCCTGACGGTCAAGGCCTTCAACCCCTACACCTTCGGCACATCAACCACCCGGAAGCTCTACGTCCTGGACGTCCCCCTCCTCTCCAAGGACAACGTTTACGTCTATCCGAGTCCGGTGAAGGACCACGGTAAGGTCAGGGTGGTGGTGGGTGAGCCTACCGTAATAACGGTGGAGGTGTTTGACCTGAAGTACCGGAGGGTGATGTACGAGCGTCGCACCGCCTCCTCCGCCGGCGTGTACGAGTGGGACCTCCCGACCCTGCCCGTGGGGGTCTATCTCCTTAGGGTGAAGGCCGGGGACCTCACCGTTCGGAAGTGGTTTGCCGTAGTTGGGAGGAGGTGAAGGCCAAAAATAGGGTTTCAAAGGGGACGAGGTAAAGCTTGAAGCGGAGGGCGTCAAATCCCCCGAAGGGGTTGTAGATGGAGTAGAGGAGGACGAGGAGGAGGTAGGCCAGAATGAGGGGACGGTAGGAAGGGCCACACCCGTAGGTGCAGGCGAGGGCGAAGAGGAGGAGGAGGCCGTACAGCCCTATGAGGACCCGGAAGGGCCAGGCGAGGGGTCCGACCTTGGCGAAGAAGGGGGACTCGGATAGGGAGGGGACGAGGAGGGAGGCGAAGTTGAGGGGAACCCTCTTGATGAAGGTTAGGACGTCCTCCAAGCCAACCTCGGACAGGAGGAGCGTACGGAAGCAGGAGGAGTACTCCCGGTTGTTTATCTGGAACATCTGGAGGTAGAGGTTGAGCCTATCGTCCCCCATCCCCAAGGCGGATGGCTCCGGCACCCCCTTCTCCCTCAAACACGGCCGCAGCCTATCCCATACGTCCCTTACGAAATCCGCCACGTCGCTGTAGGGTTCGCCTCTGGCCCTCTCAATATGTAGGGCGTAGGCCCACAGGTAGAAGTTGGACTGGTCCCCGCAGGCCCTCGCGTGGGTGTAGTGGACGGCGACGGGGAGGACGAGGGGCAGGAGGGAGAGGGACAAGGGCTTCCTCTTGAGGAGGAGGGGTATAAGGGGCAGGCCGAGGATGAGGGTCTCCGGCCTAAGGAAGGCCGCCAAGGTCAAGGGCAAAGGGGCGAGGATGAGGTAAATAGACGATCCGGTCCGGATGGACCGGGCGAGTAAAAAGGCATAGGCCAGCAGGAAGGTGGCGGTGGGGGCCTCAAGCATCAGGAAGGGGAGGTAGTAGAACACCACGGGGAGGATCAGGAGGGCGAGGAGGAGGTTCGTACGGTACCTTCCGGGGTTGAACTCCCACAGGAGGAGGGCCAAGAGGTTGGCGAAGAGGAGGGAGAAGGTAAGGAGGTAGTACAGGGGGAAGTACTCACCGAAGAGGGCCATGAAGGGGAGGAAGACGTAGGACTGGGGAACACGGTAGCACAGGCGGAGGATCTCACCTCCGACGTTCAGGATCGGCTCCCCGTACTTGAGGATAGCGTAGGCGGGAGGCAGGTAGTACAGGAAAGTGTCCGAGGACTTACCGACGAAGTGGGCCGTCAGAAGTTCCCGAAGCGACCCCAAGGGGGCCGTAAGGGATATACCGAGGCGTAGGGCGTTCAGGATGCGGAAGAGGGGAGGGATGAGGTAAAGGAGGGAGAGAGCGAGGTGGAGCTTTAGGCGTTTCACCTGTACCTGTCCCAGGCCGGAGGCTCGTCTCCCTTCCCCAGACGCGCCTTTACGTGGTAAGGTAGGGCAGACACCTTCAGGACGCAGTCCGAGACGCTCAACGTAAAGCGGAGGACGTTGTCCAGCTCGCTAAGGTTGTTCGGCCAAGGGTAGGTGTAGAGGACGTCCGTGAAGCCCTCCTCCATCTCCACCCTGCGACTGCATTTCCCATCCCTTTCCACCTTCCTTAGGATATGCTCAAGGAGGAGGAGCCTCTCCTTAGGGGGCCTCTCCGAGAGGGCGGGGACGTAGAAGAAGGGGACCGTGGATAGGATGTCTGGGACCTCCGTCCCCTCAACGATGAATATGGCTTGGTATCTCCGGCGGTGGATTTCCCCCATCAGGGCGGCCAGTTCCCCATCGTCCCTGAAACTGGAGACGTCCACCACCACGTCCTTGGGTTCCTCCTCCCCCCCAACCCGAAAACCTATGGACTCCCCTGCCACGTGGAAGGCGTCCCGGTACCTGTCCCCTAAGATGGTGCGCACCAGCTTGCTCTTACCCGTACCGTTGGGGCCGTAGATACCGACCCATGGCCTCAAAGGGCTGTGGAGGACGGCGGTCAGGACGTTGTAGAGGTATCGGCCATAGCCGTAGTAGGATACGTACGGGACCGTATCGGGGTAAGAGAGACCGAAGGTCCTATCGTAGAGGTGGGAGATCCTATCCCTCGGCGTCATACGGGCGTACTCCTCAAGGAAGCGGCTGACCTCCTCCGACGAGGGAAAGACGTAATCCACCGTAGGGGGAGCCTCGGCCTTATTACCTAACATCACGGTCGGGAAACTCTCGGATATCTCCCGGAGGCTATCCTGTGGGAGGCCGTCGTCCAGGACCACCACATCTGGGAAGTTGGCGACGGTATAAACGCGGGTGTATCCGCTCGTGTCCACCTTACCCGACAGGTTGAGTACCCTCATAATCCTTCAGTGTATCAGGACTTGGAAGGCGGTCATAGCAACGACGGAGAGGGTTATGGTGGTGGCCACTATCTGGGGGGACGTGTCCTTGAGGGCGTCGGATAGGAGTTCCGAGAAGGCTATCCAAAGCATAGCCCCGGCGGCGAAGCCCAGACCTACGGGCAGGAAAGGTTTGAACACCTCAACGAAGAGGTAGGACGGTACGGCCATCAGGGGCTGGGGAAGGGAGGTGAATATGGACCACAGGGCCGCCCAAACCCAATGGACCCCCCTCGGTACCATCACGAGGGAGACGGCGAGGCCTTCGGGGATGTTGTGGACAGCTATCGCCAGACTTATGAAGGTACCGAACTTTTCCCCCCCACCGAAGGACACCCCAACCCCTACCCCCTCGGCGAAGGAGTGGGCCACCATCACCCCTATTATTATCAGGACCTTTCGGGCATCAATGCCGCTCAAGACGCCGAGGTGGATGTCCTCCTGATCATGCAGGAGCTTGTGGCTTAGGACGATGAAACTTAAACCGACCAAGACCCCAACCATCGTACGGATGAGACTGTAGGATATCCCCTCGTTTATGAGGCCGAAACTCGCCGTTATCATAAGGCCGGCGGCGATGGCGTTGGCTATGCCGAGGTACTTCCGTTTGAACCTCTTAAACACGGCGAAGGGTAAGGCACCGAGACCGGTGGCCATCGCCGTCAGGAGAGCGTAAAGAAAAACCTTCCATACACTGATACCTTCCACGAAGGGATTCTAAACCTGCACCGGTTTAGCCTTGAGGGGGCGTACTCGTCAGGTCCCTTGGCACTATAATTCACCGGTGAGGGATGTTCGGGACAGCCTACGAAAAGCCGTTGAAGCCCTCCAGTATCGCGAGGAACAAAATCCCTGAACCCGGATTGGGGATCTCCGCTTAAAGCTGGTCGCAACAATGCCGTCAAAACCTCGCAATTGAAGTGCAGCTATCAGATGCATTTCTAAAATTCTAAAACCGTATTTTAATAAACTTAAAATGTGTGTTTAAAGAATTGAAAGTCTGACTTTAAGATTTTGACACTTCGCAGGTCCACCGGACGGTGCAGGGAATTAGATGCCGTATATCGTTTCCATTTGAAAGCGCTAGACACAGGCTATCATCCTATGAGCGTAATACCGGTGTCCTTCTACCGGATCAATGCCGGGGTAGACAAATGTCCTTTCCTATTCCCGTCAGCCTGTTTATGAGCGAATACACCGCCCTAACGTTCCTCACCTTCCACAGGTCGCTTATGAACGGATCCTTAAGGACCTTAAGGGTGGCGAGGTAGGTTATCCCGGCGGCGGAGGAGACGTACTGTAATTTATACCCTTCCTACCTCCCCGTCCCCTTTTTGACCCCGGCCTTCTTTAAGGCCTCCTCGGCGTTCTGGAGATAGTCCTTGGCCGCTCTCCTGGGAGGTGATGGGTTCCCTGTCCTCAATCTACGGGGGCGCGGGCGATGTAGTACGCCCTGTAGTAGTGCAGCCTGACGTCGGCTACCGCCCTCTTGTAGTTTAGACGGGCGTTCCGGTAGGAGACTTCAACCTGCTTCAGGTCGGTGTAGGACAGGCGACCGTTTTTGTAGGCCTCGCGGGCCAGTTTGAAGGACTCCTCCGCCATCTTCAGGGCCTCCCTCGCCGCGTCCAGCCTCTCAAGGGCGCCCTCGTAATCCCGTACGGCGTTCCTTAGATCCGTCCGGGCCTTCTCTTCCAAGAATACGGCCCTCCTGTACAGGGCGTCCGCCTGGTACCTGTACCTCCTGTAGGAGTGATAGGGCTTCAGACCGTCAAAGAGGTTCCAACTTAGGCCGAGGGTGGCGACGTAGTTGCTCCCCCACTTGTCCTCAAATCCGAGGGGTCTCTGGTAGTTGTAGGAGACGGAACCGAATAGCGTAGGCAGGAAGGCCTTAAGCTCCTCCTTGCCGACCTCTTTAAGTACTCTGGCCTGCTCCTTCAGGTACTCCACGTCTGCCCTCCGTAGAGCCGTATCTAAGTCCCCTTCGGGTAGGGAGAGGGTGTCCCCAAGGGTTAGGGGGAGGGTGTCGGGGAGGCCGAGGAGGAGTTTGAGGTTGGCCAAGGCCTCCTCGTAGGACTTCCGGGCGTTGGACAGGTTGTAGCGGCTGTTCTCGTAGGTGACCTTCGCCCTTAGGTAGTCCAACCTGCTCGCCCTACCGTTGTCGTACGCCTCCTTTACGAGTTTCAGGTTATCCTCGGCGAACTTGAAGGACTCCTCCGCCACCTCCATAGACTCCTTGGCGAGGAGGGTTAGGGTATATACCCGCCTGACCGTATAGACGTAGGAGAGTTTTTTGGCCTCGTAGTCCTTCCACCGGCTCCGGAAGAGCCTCTTCTGGAGAAAGTACCCCCTCTCCATCCTCCCCCACGACCACAACACCCTACTTAAGGTCAGGGAGAAGCGGAAGTTGTGCTTCCTGCCAAACTCAAAGGTGTCGACGACGAAGCTGTCGGGGTATGCTATCCCCTGGCCGGAGCCGGGGGGTACCTCCCTGAAACGCCACCTTACGGGGGAGACCATCTCCATCTGGGTTACGTAGGAGTTGTAGGAGTAGCCGAACTGAAACTCAAGCTTCGGCCAGAGAGTGGACCCCACCTCCTTGACCTGCGCCCCGAAGGCCTCTATGTCAAGGCTGTCGGCTATCAGGATGGGGTAATTCTTCAGACCTATCTCAACCGCCTTCTCCTCCGTTAGGGTGAAGGACAGAAGTACGAGGGTCATATCTCCTCCACCTCCTTAAACAGGAAAGCCTTAAAGGGGGCGACCTTGCCGTCGTACTCCTTGAGGAGGTCCCTCATCTCCCCCTCCCTCTCCGGGGGGAAATAAACGAGTATCAGGCCAGAGAAACCGGGCCAGACGTCGTCGTCCATCTGGGGGTCGCTCCTGCCTCCCTTTCCAAGGACCTTGGGGACGAGCGTCCAGCCCTCAAACCCTCTGCTTTCCAGCTCTTTCAAGAAACTCCTGACGAAGGGGGCGCTGCAAACTAT
>WGAN01000114.1 GCA_015494805.1 Caldifarciminota bacterium | reverse complement strand
GGGGTAATGGAGGCCGTCAGTAAGGGGGTTGTGGAGGAGGGGGGCCTGACGGTGGGCATCCTGACCACCTACACCGGGGAGGACGCCAACCCCTACGTAAGGGTGCGGATAAACACGGGGATGTCCTGGAACAGGAACCCCATAGTCGTGGCCTCCGGGGAGTTCGTGGTGGCGGTGGGAGGGAGGTACGGCACCCTCACCGAGATAGGCTACGCCCTCGTCCTCGGAAAGACTGTCATCGGCTTCAGGACCCACCCGGTGGAGGGGGTTGAGAACTACGGGGATCCGGAGGACTTCCTGAAGAGGGTGGAGGAGGAGCTGAGGTTGAGGGCCTCCATACCTTAAAAAACCGCCGGAATCCGAGGGAGGCTCCCCCTTACAATTGACGTTCGCATGCCCTTCAAGTACGTCTTCGTCCCCCCGCGCCCCGGCGAGTACGAGGACGGGAACCGTAGGTTGAGCCGACCCTTCAGGCAGTTCCTCTACAACCGCCTGAACTTTGAGAGGGGCAGGGTACCCATAACCCTATCCTCCCTGACCTTACGGAAGGTCTCCGACCCCCTCCTGATGGAAGGGATGGAGGCGGCCGTGGATAGGCTCAAGAGGGCGATAGAGCGGGGGGAGAGGATCCTCATTCACGGCGACTACGACGCCGACGGCCTTACGGCTTTGGCCCTGATGTACTACGCCCTAAGGTGGTTAGGGGCGGACGTGGTTCCCTTCGTCCCCGACCGCTTCTCCGATGGCTACGGCCTCTCCGAGAGGGGGGTCAGGTATGCGAAGAGTGTGGGGGCAAAGCTCCTACTGACCGTAGATTGTGGGGTCTCGTCGCACGGAGAGGTGGAACTGGCGAAGGGGATGGGTATGGACATTGTAATTACGGACCACCACCAGGTCCCCGATAAACTTCCCGACGCCGTAGTCGTACACCCGGCCCTGGGGGAGCATCCCGACAGGTACCTGACCGGGGTCGGTGTGGCCTTCAAGGTCGCCCTCGCCCTTTACAAAGCCTTGGGGAGGCCCACGAAGGTCCTCTACAGCCTCTTGGATCTGGTGGCCGTAGGTACGGTGGCAGACGTCGGTACTATGCTGGGTGAGAACCGCCTCCTCGTGAAGCACGGCATCCGCCTGATGAACACCGGTGGAAAGTTGATAAAGGAGGGCCTGAAGGCCGTAATAGAAACCTCAAGAATAACCCTCCCCTTGGGGGCGTGGAACATAGCCTGGCAGATAGCCCCCCGCATAAACGCCGCCGGTAGGATGGGGAGGGTGGAGCTGGCTATGAGGCTTCTCCTGTCCAACGACGGTAAGGAAGCTGTAAGGTTGGCTAAGGAGTTGGAGGCCCTGAACAGGAAGAGACGGATGAAACAGGACAGGTTATTCAGGAGCATCAGGGCGAAGGTGGACCCCTCCGAGCCTATAGTCTTCGTAGCAGACGAGGGGGTGGACGAGGGTATAGCCGGGATACTCGCCAGCAAACTGATGGAGGAGTTCGGGAGGCCGGCTGTCGTCGTCTCCCTGTCCGATGGCATAGCGAAGGGGTCGGTGAGGAGCATAGAGCCTTTTGACGTCTACGAGGCCCTCAAGTTGGCCGAGGGGATGTTTGGAGAGGGGGAGAACTTCGGAGGCCACACCCTCGCCGGGGGGTTCCGGATAAGCGAGGAGAAGTTGGACGGCCTCAAGAGGGTTATGATAGAGTACGCCTTGAGTAGGGCCGTTGGGGGACGGTTTGCCAAGGTGGTAGAGATAGACGCCGAGGTGGAGCCGAGGGAGATGGACGCCGACTTCTGGGAGGACTACAACCACTTCCGGCCCTACGGCCACGGTTTCCCGTCCCCCGTCTTCATCCTGAAGTTGAGGGGACGACCCGTTGAAACCTCCAACGGATACTCCCGCTACCTTGAGCATTACGAGGGGGGAAAACGCTTCCAACTGCGTATCCTGAACCCAGAGCTGGACCCAAATGGGGACCTCGTAATAACGTCCCTCCGCCCGAAGGCCGGCGTGATACACGGGGACGTCTTAGGGAACCTCTGATTCGGCCTTAAATTCCCCTCCATGGTATGGACGGCCTTAGTTACCCCTTACGACGATGACGGTAGGATAAACTACGACGAGTACGCCAGACTCCTTGAGGACCAACACAGGGCGGGGGTAGACGGTGTCCTCGTACTCGGTACGACGGGGGAGGCCCCCTCCTTGAGCGACGAGGAGAAGCTCTCCCTCTACGAGTTCGCCGTCCGGAACGCCCCCAAGGGCCTTAGGTTGATGGCGGGGAGCGGCACGAACAACCTCGAGAAGACCGTCCGCTGGACGGCGAAGGTGATGGAGTTGGGGTACGAGTTCGCCCTGGTGGTGGTACCGTACTACCTCAAGACCTCCCAAGAGGGACTCTACCGCTACTTCAAGGCCGTAGCAGAGGAGACCGACGCAAAGATAATCTTATACAACGTACCCGGAAGGACGGGTACCAACATGCTTCCCCGGACGGTAATGAGGTTGGCGGAGTTGCCCAACATCGTCGGGATCAAGGAGGCGTCCGGCAGCGATGATGCCGTCTCCGAGATCGTGGCTGGCACACCGGAGGACTTCCTCGTCCTCTCCGGGGACGACTCCAAGACCCTCCCCTTCCTCGCCCTCGGCGCCGACGGCGTCATATCCGTCGCCAGCAACGTCTTCCCCTCCCTCGTCGTGAGGATGGTTAAGGAGAGAAGCAGGGAGATTCACCACCTCCTCTATCCCCTCTTCAAGGCCCTATTCCTTGAGCCTAACCCCATACCGGTGAGGTATGCGATGGAGCTCGTAGGGTACAGGATGGGTCCCTACCGCCTCCCGTTGGTTGAGCCTACGGAGGAGACCAAGAGGACCGTCTCCGAGGTGGTCTCCCGGATAAGGGAGGTGATGGAGCGACCTTAAAATCCAGTTATGGCGAAGGTGGTATTCTTTACGGGGGCGGGGGTCTCGGCGGAGAGCGGGATACCGACCTTCCGGGGGAAGGGGGGACTCTGGGAGAAGTTCAAGGTGGAGGAGTTGGCTACCCCGGAGGGTTTCTTCCGGGATCCGGCGAAGGTGTGGGAGTGGTACGATATGAGGAGAAGGGCGATAGCCGAGGCCCAGCCCAACGAGGCCCACATCCTTATGGCCGAGTTGGAGAGGGAGTGCGGGGACGTGTGGGTCATAACCCAGAACGTGGACGGACTACACCGGAGGGCGGGGAGTAAGAAGGTGATAGAGCTCCACGGGAACATATGGAGGGTGAGGTGTCTGGAGTGCGGGGCCACGTACTACGAGTACAGGACGCCCCTGCCGGAGTACCCTCCGAGGTGCAGGGAGTGTGGCGGAATGCTCCGCCCCGACGTCGTTTGGTTCGGGGAACCTCTACCCGTTGATGCGTTGGAGAAGGCCTGGGACCTGGCCAAGGCGGCCGATTTCTTCGTCGTCGTCGGCACCTCTGGCCTCGTATATCCGGCCGCCCACCTCCCCTACGTCGCCCGTGAGGGTGGGGCCTACGTCGTTGAGATAAACCCGGAGGAGACCCCACTATCCTCCGTAGCCCACGAGGTGATAAGGGAGAGGGCTACGGTGGGGATGCGGAAACTCTTCCCCCGACTCGTTAGGGAGTGCGAACGAGGTCGTACTTAACCTCAACCGCCCTGAAGAGGTTGTCAAAGAGGACGAGGGGGGTTACCTTGCCGACGCCTCCGGGGACGGGGGTTATGCCCCTGACGTAGTCCTTCAGCTCCTCAAAGCGGGCGTCCCCCACCCACCTGCCGTCCTTATACACGGTGGCTATGTCTATGACGATGCTCTCCGGTGAGAAGTACTCCCTGCCGAAGCACTCACCTACGCCAGCGGAGAGGAAGACGACGTCGGCCGCGCGGGTGTACTTTTTGACGTCCCTCGTCTTACTGTGGAGGATGGAGACGGAGGCGTCCCGGTTCAGGAGCATCAAGGAGAGGGGTCTTCCCACCCGTACGCTCCGGCCTACGACGACGGCGTCCGCCCCCCGCATCTCAAACCCCAGGTCCCCGGCGTAATGCTCAAGGAGGAGGAGGGCGGCCATGGGG
>WGAN01000113.1 GCA_015494805.1 Caldifarciminota bacterium | reverse complement strand
TAGTTGGAGTAGGGCTTCACCGAGCCGGAGGGGAGGGGTACGTGGTACTCGGTCAGCATAGTGCGCACAACGTCGGAAGCCGCCTTTCCGGGGTTGAGGGAGACGTCTATGACGGCGAGGGAGTCCCCTATGAGGGAGGTCGCCGATACGGCGTACTTCGGGACGTTCTGTCCCCTCTCAAGGATGAGGTTGTTCCACTTCTCAACGTAGTCGTCCCTGCGGGTGTCGTCGTACCCGTGTTCGCTGTAGTCCCCACCTATTACGGTTATGGGGACGCCGTCGGAGGTACTCAGGCCGTAGAGGGAGAGGATAGAGTCGGTGTAGGGGGTATAGACGGGGTCCCCCACGTAGGGGTCGTTGGCGTGGTACCGCACCACCACGAGCTTGTCGCCGTAGGCCTCGTCAAGGGAGTCTATTATCTCGTTGGCCCCCTTACAGGGTACGCACATGTAGTTGGTGACCTGCTCCACTACGACGGGGTAGGGGAGGGCCTCCTCGGCCCCCCCGTTCTCATCCTTCTTACAGGCGGCCAAGACCACAAGCCCGGCCGTCAGAACTGCAAGAGCCTTCCGTACCATTTCCTACCGCCTATTCTAACCTCGTAGAAGTACACGCCCTTGGGTAGGGAGGTGCGGTAAGTGGTCTCGCCCTTGAGCTTGAAGGCGTCGGAGAGGATCAGCCTGCCGTCCGCCGTGTATATCTTCACCCTGACGTCCTTACTCTCGGAGGAGTACAGGTGTATCCCGCCCCTTTCGGGCCTTACGCGGGCTATCCAGCCCCTCCGGGCGTCGGGATTCTCGGCAACATCCACCGAACTAGAGAATTTGAATGTGCCAACGCCCCAGACGTTGTGGTCGTCGTCGCTCTGGACGAAGAGGACGGCCACGAGGTGGTTTATGTCCAGGCCCGGATCCGAGTACCAGGTCGGGTGGGGGAGGAAGAAGTCAAGGGAGTAGGTGGTGGTCCCACCGGTGTCCGTAGCCGTATAGGAGGTGTCTATCCAGTGCCTGAAGGTCATAACGTGGAAGGTGGTACCGTTGGGAGCGTTGTAGTTTATGCTGTCCTGCACTATCACGACGCGCAGGTTGTAGGGCTTGGGTACCATCGCCCCTATCTGGTGGACGGTAAAGGTTATGCGGCCGTGTATCCCATCGGTGTCCTCGTAGACGTAGGTGTTGGAGGAGGAGGTATCAACGATGAACTCCATCGGGGTCTTGCGGTAGCTCTCTTCGGAGGCGACGGCGCTCGCCCAACTGGTGTAGTAGTACGCGGCGTTATAGACGCCATTCACATAGACCCAGGGGACGGCACCGACGTGGTAGTAGAAAACCCTACGCCTCTGTGGCATGGTGTCGTACTTGTAGAAGGGGTCGTTGTTGCTTCCGGGCCACCAAACGTGGTAGGTTATCATTCCGATATGGTAGCCGGAGGCGTCCACGTGGGAGTTGTATATACCCAACTGGTAGGGGTCAGCGGAGTGGCATGGGCCGCAGTTGTGCTGGGTGAACCTCTCAAAGAGGACCATCATAGGCCTGTCGTAGGCGTAGATGTACCCGGTCAGGGTGTCATTGCCGGCATTCTCGTCGCTGGATAGCTCGGTTATGATGTAGTACTTGTAGTAGTACAGGTTGTTGGGGGTGAAGGAGGGAAAAGAGACGGAGGCCGTGTCAAAGGGACCGAGGGCGCCGGTGTAGGTAGTGGTCTGGTCGTAAGCGACGTTCCCGTAGGGGTCCTCAAATATCAGCCTGACGGGTACGGTGTTTATGCTGTCAAGGCCGTAGTTCTGTATCCTGGCTCTTGGGGTGAAGGACGAGGACTGGTATTCAGGGTTCGTCAAAGCGACGGGGCGGGCGTCAGTGTTGTAGGGTACGTATATCTCAACGTCGTCTATATACCAGTTGTCGGCGTCCGTACCGGTGTAGCGGAAGGCCACGTATACGGTTGAGTTCCCTACAAAGGAGGAGAGGTCTACCACCACCGGGTCCCCGTCAAAGCCGTTTATGGCGTGATCGTCCGGCGTCATATCCAAGACGAGGGTGAAGGTGGAGGTGTCCGTCTGGGAGGTGGTTGAGACGAGTATCTGGTGGTGATCCCCGTACCCGCTCCAGTAATCCTGATCCTCGTAGAAGATGAGGTAGGCCTTTGTCGCCGTTGACAGGTCTACGGCAGGGGCCACCAACCACTCGTCCTTGGTGTTGGAGGAGGGATAGTAGTTCACCTTGGCGGCGTAGTCTCCGGAGTGAACCTTCATAGCGGTCTGATACCACGAGTCTCCGGTCGCGCTGCCGAGGTCAAGGACCTCCCATCCTGCCGGAGGTACGGAGGTCTCAAAACTTTCACTAAGAAGGGAACCTGATGCTATGAGGAACCACATACAGGGGTATTTTAAGGGGGAGGATGAGTCTGTGAAAAGGATGTTTGAGTTGTAGAATCCAACGCCCCTTCGGGCTTAAAATCCCCTTCAAAGGAGGTTGATAATGAGGGTAATGCTGAAAGTCCTTGTGGGTCTAACCTTGGGTCTCTCTGGGCTGTACGCCCAGACCTGTCCCTCCGGATGCTCCACCATCACGAGCGGCTCCCTAACCTTCTGCAAGTGCAACATCTACACCACCTCCGAGCCGTCGGACAGGGTCCAGATGGTCACGGACCAGTACATCACTATCGTGGATGTGGACGGAGACGGGCTTAAGGACATACCCTTCGGTGTATTTTACTACGGCAGGAACGGCACCTACGTCCTCCGTCAAACCTCTGCCGGCATCCCTGGAACCTTCGTAGAAGTCCAGATTTCCGATACCCCCGGCTACGGCATAGCCTCCTTGGGGGACCGGAACGGGGACGGCCTTGTGGATTTCGTCATCAGTACCCATGGGGTTCTGCACAAGGTCTATACCCTGATGTCCCCAGGTTCCCTCGGTCCCTACACCGTAACCCCCATCTACACGGGTTCCCATCCCAACTCCGTCACCGTCTCCCCCACTGGAATATACTTCACGGACTACGATGGCTCCATAAATTACTACGATTTCTCCACTGCCACCATCACGAGGCGGGACGACGACCTCTGTGGCGATGGGGTGGCCTTCGGAGACTTCAACGACGACGGATATACGGACGCCGTATGCTCCAACTACGGTGGAGTCTTCTCACTCCCGGTGGGCCTCCACGTGTATTGGTACAACGGTTCGGGTTTCACGGGTTATACCACCCTTGATAACGCCCGGAAGTGGCAGGGCATCGTAGCCTACGACATGGACGGGGATGGGAGGAAGGACGTCATAGGTACGGGGGAGGACGTGAGCGTCTTCTACAACGACGGCTCCTCTTGGACGGAGGTGCGCCTCAACTCCACGACCGTTAGCGTTGGGGTAGGTAGCCTGCCCCTCGTGAGGGTGAACCTCGCTGATCTGGACTGCGACGAGGACCCCGATATAGTCGTAGCCACCGCCTGTCCCCCTTCGGGAGGGGCTACCCTTATGTGGTACGAGAACCTCGGAGGCCGGGCGTGGGAGGAGCATCCCATAGACTTCGGGGGGAACAGTTGCTCCAGCGACTACCCCTACCCTTACGGGGTGCGTGTGGGCCTCCTTGACGAGACTACGGACACCGGGAGGGCGGACATCGTGATCGTCTACGGTGCGAGCAACTCCATCTACGCGTACTACAACGTAACCCCCTCCATCAGCTGTTCCCCTCTGGCCTACGAAGGGGACCTTACGGTATCCGAGTTGGACGATGGGGAGTGGTTGGCCGTGGTACCTGTGCCGAAGGGGATACGGATAACAGCCCGGAGGGCCTCAAAGGTCGCCGTCTTTAGGGCTGACGGCTCCTCCCTCTTCCAAGGGACGGTTGAGGGGACGGAGTACCTACGCCTACCTCCCGGCGCGTACTTCGTAAGGGCGGAGGGCCGGACCTACCGGGTGGTGGTGAGGTAGACCGCCCTCATCGGACGAGGACCTTTCCGACCTTCCCGCCCTTAACGACGAAGTATATGCCCCTCCCCATCCTCTCCACCCTCCTGCCAGCGACATCATAGACGGTGCCGTCCTCCGGAACGGACGGGCCGGGACGGGAGGCTACGGAGGAGGGGAGGTCGTTCAGGAAGATGAAGTTCCCGCGGCTGTCCTCCCAGTTGCTCACCGTTATATCGGCGTAGGGGGTGTATGTGTAGGAGACTACCAACGCAGAGGAGGGGCCAACGGAGTCGGAGGGGACGGACAGATACCCGCTTTCGTACAGTAGGACGTAGGGGACGGGACGACCGTCAAGCCTTACGGAGTTTATGGATACCACCGGGGAGTGGGACAACCTCACTACATTCCGGGGAGGGGAGAGGGTGAAGGTGTCCGAGATGGGGACCGCAGCGTTCAGGTCTATGTCCCCCAGGACGATGTTTTCGGCAACTAAGTCGTAATAGGGGGTGGGCTGCCAGTACCATACGGGGGAGGAGGAGAAGGTACCGCCAAGGTTTTCAAAGAGGACGAGGGGGTCCCACCATCCCCCTCCTACGAGGTCCGGGTCTCCGTCCCCATCCACGTCCCCCAAGGCCACGGCCGAGTGGTACCTACCCGGATCGTAGGCCACCCACGAGGGGGAGGTCTCAAGCGTCCCGCCGACGTTCAGGTAAAGCTCAAACCGGCTCCGGGCGGTGTCCATTTGGAAGGTGTTGGCGACGACGACGTCCACCCATCCGTCCCCGTTCACGTCCCCTACGGCTATACGGTTGGCAAAGCCGAGGCTGTCGCTCTCCCAGACGGGTACCGTATCCAAGTAGCCGCCGAGGTTGAGGTAGAGGCGGTGCCTTCCAGGGGAGAGGCCGAGGAAGAGGTCCAGGTCCCCGTCGTTATCCACGTCAAGGAAGGCCGCCCCAAGGGAGTAGATGGAGTCCGGGGTCTGCCAGACCGGTCCGACGAGGGTGGAACCGTCCGATACGTAAAGCTGGGCAGGTTGGGGGTCGGAGGAGTAATCGTTCCCACAGGAGAAGAGGAAGTCGGCGAGACCGTCCCCGTTTACGTCCCCGCTGGCCACACCGAAACACCTACCGCTGTCCGACGTCCAGACCGGTAGGGGCAGGAAGGTGCCTCCATCGTTAAGGTAGAGGGCGTTCACCTCCATGTTCCATCCTGCACCGTACCCGCTGAATCCGGCCACAGCGAGGTCCATATCCCCGTCCCCATCTACATCGCCGAGGGAGAGGTGACCATGGTACCGGGCGACGGAGGAGGACCAGGAGGGTGTGGTGAAGGGTAGAGGGGACGCACCGAGATAGACCTCAACGCTCTCGCGAGCCATATCGTTGCCGTTGGAGACTACCAAGTCCGGATAACCGTCCCCGTTTACGTCCCAGACGGCCAGACCCGTAGAGTAATCCCCCGACTCGGACTCCCACGAAGGAGCGGAAGGGAAACCGCCAAACAGTATAACGAAGACAGTCATCGCCAAGATTCTAAGGGGAGAAGACGGGCGGGAAACTTTGGTATTCAACGGATGGAACAAGGCACCCTCCGAAGAGCCACCCCACATCACCGGTGCCAGGAGCTGAAGCCGGGTTACCGATTTTCTGTAGTCCAATTGCGATTGCGTTCTATCGGTGTAATACCCGGATTTTAAACCCTTGGAGGAGGGATGCCGTACCCGATTTGGAATGCACCACAGGGCCAAGCGTTGTAATACTTGTCCTATCACCGAAAAACTACGTATTTTTACAAGTTTATGACTTAATATGGCAAAATTTTACTCAAAAATTGATGTATATTGTCGTTTGATGACGACATCAAAATTCACAGCAGGGATTACGACCGAACCCTTCACCACTTCGGAAAGAGCAGGGTGCGGACGGTGGGCTACCCTCATCAGCGAAATACCGAAACTTCCCATCGCCCGCAATTTGGCGCCGCATCGGCCATCCCCAAACCTTTGCCGGTGTCCCGTATTTCCCTTTTCGTTCTCCGAATACCATCCCCCGGAGTTCGGGACTTTCGGTCATAGTCTCCGCGTGAAACGGTGGGAAGTTTGAGCTTTAAGGTCTGGATGCGGTATAAATCGGTAAATTTTAACTGTGATGCAAAATTAGACGAATTTTGGAACTTTTGGCCTTTCCCCTCCGTAGCCGCCTTAAAGTCCGTCCTCATGATGAGAAGGCTGACGATTTTCCTGATGGTAGGGATGGTAGGGGTTGCCGGTTGTAGGAAGGAGACCCCTAAGGAGACGCCGTCCCCTCCCCCGGAGGATACCCTGTCCGTCCCGACGGCTTTTGTGAAGGCCGTAAGCCTTTACCTGCTTGACCCTTACGGTGAGTCCAGCTCACACACCGTAGACGTAATAGGTATCAACTCCAACCACGTCCCCAATATAGTCATAAACGGATACACGATCCCAAGTGACCGCATAACTTCTGGCTTAGGTGAGTACCACGCCTGGGATACCCTGCCAATGGCGTCGCCTCTGACGGACGTATCCCTGAACGTGGCCTACTACGACCTCAACGACGAGCGGAAGGAGACCACTTCACAGGTACATCTTCCTCCGGAGCCTCATGGAATGGCTCTAAGCATTACCGGTAGTGATGTGAGCGTATCCTGGAACAAACCCGACAGTAGTACCACCCACTTCATCTACATAGGCCTCTACGCTTCCTGTACAGATGGATACGACCATCAGAACGCCTTCGTTGATACCGTAATAACGGATATAGGGAACACCACATCGGTATCCCGTTCCCTCCCCAGCATCTGCGACGAGATAGACTCCATCGCCGCCGCCTACGTTTACGCTACCGTCTTCAACATGCAAGGCCCTTGGAGCGGCGATAGGGACAACGTTGAGGGGGCCAAGGGTCAGTACTACGGAGGTGCCGGAAAGGCCGATACCGCGAGCTACCACTCCTCCTACCTCAAGGTGAGCCAAACCTTCACCGCTCCCAGGGTGGACTGGGGTAGGAGGATCCTCAAGGCCCTCGGTAGGTACGGAGGCGAAAGGTAAGGCAGGCTTAAAACCCCAACGATCGCCACATAAAACACCGTATAACCGGGGAGATTCTTAGGAATTTCGGCGTTGAAGGATCCTCCAATGGATTTTGTAAAATTATCGCACATTATCCGAATAAACTGAAAAATTTACCAAACAATATGAAACGCATATCCAATTTCGTCATCTTGATCCCACTACATCCCCGGCTACCTTAGAATCCGTTCTCATGAGGAAGCTATCCATCTTTCTGGCGATTGCTGTAGTGGGGGTTGCTGGATGCAAGAAGGCTGCACCGACGACCTTCATAAAGGCGGGGAGCTTTTATCTGAACTATCCCGGAGGACAGTCCAGCATCCACGACGTCCATATAACCACCGTTAGCCCCAACTACCTTCCCACCATAACTATAAACGGACGCACCGTCCAAAGGGACCGCATTGAGACAGGATGGGGCGAGTACTACGCCCAAGACACCCTGCCATCGGTGTCGCCGCAGACGGAGGTAGAGCTTAAGGTGACCTACTACAACCTCAACGACGAGCAGAAAGAGGCCTCCGCCAAGGTGAAGCTCCCTCCGGAGCCGCAGGGGATGGCCCTAAGCACCAACGGTGGTGAGGTGAACGTATCCTGGAACAAGCCCGATAAGAAGAACACCGACTTCATCTACGTGAGTATAGACGCCGTATGCTCGGACGGGGTGATTTACCAGAGGGCCACCGTTGACACCATAATAGCCGACATAGAGAACGTCACGTCCGTGACTCGGTCCCTCGGTAGCATCTGCGACGAGATAGACCCTATCCTCACTGCTTGGGTCTTCGCCGCCGTCTTCAATATGCAAGGCCCTTGGAGCGGCGATAAGGACAACGTCAAGGGGGCCAAGGGCCAGTACTACGGAGGTGCCGGAAAGGCCGATACCGCGAGCTACGTATCCTCCTCCTCCCTCAAGAGCAGTTACTCCCCCTCCTTCCCCGATGCGGATTGGGGTAAGAGGATCCTCAAGGCCCTCGGTAAGTACGCGGACGAGGGCAACTGGATAGGGATGTAAGGTTAGCACGGGGGCCTGCCGTTAGGGTAGGCCCCCTCTTTAGAATGGCGGCTTGCTGAAAATATACATTTACTTTTCCTACAAGTACGTCTCCCTCATAAGCCGGGCGATAGGGTTGTACAGTTTCTACCACTGCGTCCTCGGCTCCTCCGTCCTTAAGTCCATTTTGATAACCCTACGGCACATCTTCAACGTACGGGAGAACGCCCACTTCAACAACGTATTCTCCCACGCCGGTATAATGGTGGAGCTTGATGGGGTGGAGTACATAGTGGAATCCGACTACAGGCACGGCATAATAATCCGTAGGAGCGACCTCCACTTCACCGATGGCGCACGTGTCGTGAGGTTCCCCTACCACCTCCCCCTCAAGACCTTCACATCCCGATTCTTCCGGATAAAGGCGAGGGAGTTTGAATGCAGGTGGAGGAGAAAGCACCTCTTTGGGTTCATAGGATACTACTGGAAGGACATCCTGTCCTTCCTCCTCCCCTACGTAAGGACGAGGGAAACCGCCCTGATATGCTCCGAGTTCGTCTATAAGATGTTCCCCGAAATCTTCAGGGACCTTGAGAGGGGTTGCAAGGTGGTAAGTCCCAACGAACTTTACGCCCACCTCCGCGCCCGATTCGGCACACCAGAGGTGGTAAGGGAATAGCTAGCCCCTGGCTAGGGTGGCCCCCACGACTTCACCGGCTCCGGCATCAAGGAGGGCGGAGGCGGCCTGATAGAAGGTGTTGCCCGTGGTTATGACGTCGTCCACGAGGACCACCTTCTCGCCGTTCAGCGTTTCCAGACAAGCGAAGGCCCCCTTTACGTTGGTAATCCTCTCCTCCGCCTTCAGGAGGGCCTGGGGCCTGGTGTATCTCCTGCGGTATATCACCCTCTTTACGGGTATCCCCAACTCCCTGCCTAAGGCCTCTGCTATTACCCTCGTCTGGCTGAAACCCCTCTCCCTGATACGAGCGGGGTGTAGGGGTAGGGGGACGATCGCGTCCGGAGCCTCAACCCTTAGGTACTCCGACAGGGCCTCGGCGAAGAGTTCGGCCAGTACCCTCATACCCCCGTACTTCATCCGCTCTATGGCCTCCCTGACCCTCCCCCTGTATCGGAAGAGGGAATAGACCTTAAAGCCGAAGTACTGCTTAGGCTCAAAGACCTGACTCCTTAGGAGTTCCCCCCAGCACACATCGCACACCTTACCGCTGGCCAACCTCCCCTCGCAGACGGGGCAGATGGGTGGAAAGAGGAAGTCCAAGACCTCCCGTAGGGGGAGCCTCACTCCTCCTTGCTCCTCTCAACCTTTACGACGGTATGTACGTTTCCCCTTGGGTTCCAGTCCCCTATGACGATGAGCTTCCGGGGTTTGAGTAGGTTCCACAGGGCGTCAAAGACCTCGTTGGTGGCCGCCTCGTGGGAGATGTACCGGTTCCGGAACTTGTTCAGCCAGAGCTTTAGGGACTTCAGCTCCACGATGTACTTATCGGGGATGTACTTGATATAAAAGGTGGCGAAGTCGGGATAGCCGGACCTCGGACACAGGCAGGTGAACTCCGGGAAGGTTATCTCCACCCAGTAGTCCCTGTCGGGATAGGGGTTCTCCCACGCCTCCAGCTCGGCCTGTTCTATGGCTATCTCACCGTACTTCTTCTCCCCCTCCATCGTACGGAATTCTACGGGCGGTTCATAAGATAGACAACTAACCCCACGAGCAGTAGACCGCCTACGACGACAAAAATACTCAAGATTAACCCAAACATAAAGTACCATCTAAGATTAGTGAGGTATCCGACCACGTAGTCGGCGTTGGTCTCGTTTATCTCCCCCTCTATCTTCTCCCTGAACGATGCGGCCCTCCAGAGGAAAAAGATCATAGGTGCGAGGAGGATGAGGGTTATAACGGAGCCGAGCGGTTTCCCGGTCATTAGGGTGTTGAGGACGTTAAGAATCGCGAGTATCCTCATCATATTTGCCGCGTTGGACCTCTTAAGGGCGACCGCCCCAACCCCTCCTATAGGGGTTGTGAAAAGCGATATCACAGGGATTGCAAACCTAACTGCCTCAAAGGCCGTCAGAAGAGTGAAGAACCTGTCCAGATGGGTGATAGCCCCGACTAAGGCGGGTAGGGAGGTATGGCTCTCATCTAAGTAGTTCGCAGCCTTCCAGAGTATCCTGTAGGTATAGATAATAAACGCCCCAGCAGCAAGCACGATCATGGGAATCACATAAGCGGGTATCCCGAAGAACCTAGTCGCGGAAGTGAGGGTCATCGGGAGCCAGACCAGGCCTCCGGCAACCAACAGGACACCTGCGGCTATCCCAACGAAGGTGTTGGCCTTCATCCATACCGTCGCACCCTTTGCGGCCCTTGCTACGCTCTCGGGAACTTTCTCAATCATAACGACGATATTATAAACCACCGACGTATTGACCTGCAAGTGGGTCGCTTCCAATTTTAACTCCGGGAGTGGGTCAAAGCAATGCCTCTCTACTAGAAATGTCTGGGGAGGGAAATAACCATAGAATTGTCATACTTTTATGCTGTAGGCGGCAGACCTTTCCTAAGTTCCGTCTGTAAATCTCCTTACCAGCAGATGCCGAAGTCCGCCTTGCCGACGTCCTCCTTCAGGTTGTTTAGCGGTATAACCACCACCCCCCTTTCACCGGTCATACGCTCTACCCTGTTGGGTATTCCCAGGCGGTTATACACGTGGCCAGAGCCTACGAGGACGACTACCCTACGGCTGGGTTCCCTCTTGAGGTACTTTGCTATGGCGTAGGCCATACCCTCGTCCCAGATTATCATCGCCTTGAGGAAGGTGTTGAGGGTCTTTTCGTCAAAGTGGGCGTGGCCTCCCATCATACTCTTGAACTGGGCGATGTACGCGCTGTCAGGTTCCTGGAGGTCCGGAGGGAGGAGAGGGGTCTTTCGCATACGCTCGTAGGACATCCTCTTGGCCTTCTTGCGGAAGTTATCGGGGACGTTTATGGCCAGCATGGGTACTTTGTGTTTTCTGGCGAAGAGCCACGTTTTGCGGTAGAGGCCTATGTCGTACTTCCAGGTCTCGTGCCATCGGGCTTTGTAGAGCATTACCACCTCGTGTATCTTGCCCTCCACGTACTCGTCCAGATACGGTTGGGCCGGCTGCTGGAACATTTCGTAGGCTATGGTGAGGTTGCTGTCCCTCTCGTAGAGCGACCTTATGACCTCCATCTGGAAGTCGTGGACCTCCTTGCTGGTATGGACCTCTCCGAGGTATACGACCCTCGCTTTGGTATCTATTATGCGGTTTATTAAGGTGTCAAGGGGCACTCTCTCCCCGCTTTTGAGGTCGTACAGGCAGGAAGCAACGAGCGTTAGGAGCATAGACGGGATTATACGAGGGTCGGGTAGAACAGGAGGAGGGCCAGGAGGGAGGCCCAGAGGGCAAGGACGAGGTTCTCCCACTTTACGAGGAACATCTCAACTATACCCACGGCCGCACCTAACAGGAGGAAATCAAGGGGAGCGTCAAGGACCAGACCCACCACACCCCCCCATACCACAAAAGCGAGGAACCCCGTCAGGGTCTTGCCGTTCAGTACCTTAGGGCCACCGATGGACTTGCCGGTGAGGGAGGCCAAGGCGTCCCCCGGAACGGAGATGGCCAAACCGAGGAGGGCGTATTTCCCAAAGAGGGATACGGATAGAGCCACACCTAAGGTCATAAAGGTGGCGTCGCTAATCTCCCGCCTTTCCCTGTCCTTTATGAACCTCCCCGTTATACCCTCAAGGAGGTCGTAGAGGCGGGCGTACTCCGGCAAAAGGACACGAAAGTAATCAAGGGCAGCGACGTAGAGGACGGAGGCCCAAGTGAAGAGGGGGTCGGAGAGGAGGTAGAGGAGGAGGGCGTAGGCGTAGGAGGAGAGGTGGAAGGTCTTGCGGAAAAGCTCCCCTTCTAAGGCTTGAAGCCAACGAGGTAGGTAACGAGGCTGTCCGAGGCGGTTATGGCGACGTTCTTTACCGGTCCTATGCCGCTCTTCCACCATATCTTGAGGAGGGTTATCTCTATGCCGAGGTTACAGACGCCTCCCTTGATGAAGTAGTCCACCCGCATGGACTTCTTGTACTCTTTCTTCCCCTTGAACCTCTCGGTGGAGGGGCTGTAGGTTATGTCCTCGTACCCTCTTGCCCTCGCCCATATGTCCAAAGTTAGGGAGCAGGTGTCGGAGCCGATTATTATCTTCCCGCGGCTTCTCGTCATGAGCCATTCAAGGCCCGGCCTGACGTACAGGGGGAGCCATCTGACCAGGACGCTGTCCTCATCGTAGATGAGGTAGATGGTCCTGCTACCGTAGGGTACGCTGTCGGGGAAGAGACCTTCGGTGGGGAGCCACTCCTTTATGAAGGAGTTGTGGAAGAACACGGTGTTGGTGTCCTCAACGAGGCCGGCGTAGGAGCTTTCGTGCCGTTTATACACCCGCCAAGCTTTGACCTCACTTTTACCGGTCTTCTCTGCTACGGTTACGGTGGTCTCCCGGAGTACGACTATGGAGTCTAAGGGGATGGGGAGGGTGTCCGGATAGTCCGGTGGCACATCCTCTTCGTAGTACCAAACCACCCCCTCCCCAATGGGATAGACAAAGAAGACGTCCGGCAACCCCCTGTACCTACAACCCAAGATGAGAAGTAAAGGTAGGAGGACCCACCTCTTCATGGTTTTCAGTGATGGTGTCCACCTTCACCGTGGGCGTGTCCGTGTTCCAACTCCTCCGGCGTGGCGTCCCGGATGTTGAGGATCTCTATCTCAAAGGTCAGGTCCCTCCCCGCCAAGGGGTGGTTCATATCAACTATCACCTCGTCGTCCCCCGCGTGAAGGACGACCATGTTTATGGGACCTTCGGGGGTATCGGCCTCCAAGACCATACCTCTCCGCAGCTCTATATCCCCGAACAGGTGGCGCGGTAGCACCTGAACGAGGTCGTCGTTCCTAAGGCCGTAGGCCTCTTCGGCCTTTAGGTCTATGTCCTTGCTCTCTCCCACCTCCATTCCCATCATCCTCTCCTCAAGGGCGGGTATTATCTGCTGGCCACCTACGAGGATGGTCAGAGGCTCTCCGTGTTCCTTGCTGCTCTGAATGACCTCCCCCGTCTCCTTGTCCTTGAGGACGTAGTGGAAGGTCACCACTTTACCCTTTTCTACCTTCATGAGTGCCGTATTATACGGGATGAATGTGTGTATGCTAACCTTCCTCCCGTGTTATAGGGGAACTGTGCCTTCGCGTGAAAATCTGCGATTTGGAACGTATGGGTTTTACAATTTATGTGCGATAACTATTGGGTATGTTTTACTAATGGGAGGATAGCCTACTACCCAACCTTACGGGAATCTTTAAAGGACATAAGTCCATCCTTCCAGAAGGGAGTAATTGAAGGATTACATCGTACGATCCGACGGCGGTATTAACGCCGATGGAATGACGCCCCATCCATCAGTTTTGGAAGCCGGAAGTTGCATTTCAATCCGTTGATCCTTAGAGTACCGGGTAATTTCTGTAGTTCTATCTATAACCGATAATTGTGAAACATATTCTTGCAAATGGCTTCTGAAAAGCTCACTTCAAGGTAGAGGCGATATCCAACAATTTTCTATTTCTGTATATACGGAATAAGTGCTTTATTAGCACGTTTCGTTCTTTCATCCTTTAACCTCCGTAGAATGTTCAACGATGTTCTTCACCCCTAGTTTGAGGCTGCGGGCGGTGAGCCGTGAAGATCTGCCCGACCTTGCCCGCTGGTTCAGCGACGTAGAGGTCCTACAGTACCTCTCCCGCGTGTGGCCACACTCGGTGGAGGACGAGGAGGAGTGGTTTCAGAAGGTGCGTCAACGCCCGAT
>WGAN01000112.1 GCA_015494805.1 Caldifarciminota bacterium | reverse complement strand
TGGCCATCAGGGCGAGGGTGGTCTTACCGGAGGCCTCGGCCCCGTAGATCTCCACTATCCGCCCCCGCGGGTACCCACCCACACCTATGGCGGCGTCAAGGGCGAGGGAACCGGTGGGAATGGCCTCTATCTTGAGTACGGACCCCTCGTCCAGCCTCATCACGGCGCCGGGTCCGTAGGCCTTCTGCACCCTCTTGAGGGTCTCTTCAAGGAGCTTCCTCTTCACCTCCTCCGCGCTCCCCGTCTCTTTCCGTTTTGCCATCAACACCTCCTACCTTTCAAGACGGGTATTTTAAGGGGGATGCTACCTCGTGGTGAGGCGGTAGATGAGGTAGGACGTCCCAAGGTCCAGGGCTATCTGTACGAGGGGCATAAAGCTGGTGTAGGGGCGAGGATCCCTCTCAAAGAGGATGGCGGGCGCCCAGGCTGCCCAGTACGCGAAGGCGGGGACGGTGGAGTAGAGCAGTCCTCCGAGGAGGGATATGTGCCTCCTCTTTATCAGGTGATAGGAGAGAACTCCGCCGGCCACCCCACCGGCCAACTGGGCGAAACTACCGAGCCTGTTCATGGTAGGGGAACCGGGGTAGTACCCCGATACGAGGGCTACGTAGTACTTCCACTGCTCTGATTGCCATCTGTCTTGGGACCAGAAGGTCTGAAGGTAGGCCGTCCTGACGAGGTTGCTCAACACCAAGGAACCTTTGGAGATGTTGGAGGAGAGGAAGAGGGCGTCCCCGGCAGTGTAGCCCTCCCATCCTCTTGTTAAGATGAAGCCACCAAGCCCGCCGGCAACGGATACGCCGGTTATGGCCGTCAGATCCCTCTTGAGGTCCTCACCTACGAGGTTTCCGCTGGAGTCAAACCTGACGTAGTCCCCCAGGGCGAGCCTCTTGAGCTGTAGGTAGTAGTAGGGAGCCTGGAAGGCGAACAGGGTCTTGGTCAGGTAAGCCCCCTCGGAACTTCCTCCCACCTGGGAGTAAGCCATCCACCCGCCGTTGAGGATCAGGCTCGTCGCCAGGGGGATACCGGTATTCAAAGCACCGGGTACGTTAACGCCGTTGGCCTCAAGGGTGCTTAGGGCTAAGAAGCCCCAGAGGAGGCCGTCCACCCCTCCCGTAAAGGAAGCCAAGGCCCCGTAGGGTTTCACACCCACCGTCGTGGCGTAGGCCGCCGATAGGGACATACAGGCCAGAGGCGTCGCCATACCTACGCAGCACCCCGCCGTCCCCCCTACCGTCGTACCGGCGAGCCACGAGTAGGCGCAGCACCCAAGGGCGGACTGCCCGGCTACGAAGCCCAGTTCCTCAACCTTCTGCTCCTCCGTCTTCCCGTTATCCTTGGAAACGTGCGTACTGATCAGCACACTCCACAGCATAATACGGGATTTTAGGGGTGGAGGCCTCTCTTATCGTCATCTCACCACGACCACTTTGGCATAACCGCCGGCCTTCACGATGTAGGCTCCGCTCGTGGGGACACGGAGGCTGCCCTTCCCAGCGATCTGCTTGTAGGCGACGAGGTCTCCGTCCGTGGCATACACCCGAACCTCACCGGAGTATCCGGATATAAGGATCTCCCTACCCCGTACGGTTATGGAGACCTCCCGGACCTCCGCCTTCTCATCAACGGCCAGCTCGTCACCTTCCGTTCCCGCCTCCAGAGGACAGGCGGCGCATGAGGATACGTGGGACGTCAGGCTGCTGTAGTCAGAGCCGGCGGCGTAGCAGGCGTCTATGTGGAAGCTGTCTCCGGGGTACATCGTCCCTATGTACCAGTCCAGAATGCAGTAGCCGTCCCCCGTGTAGGATGAGTAGTCGCTGGAGGAGGTGTAGGTGTAGTAGTGGTCCCAGCCGTACAGCTCTATGACGGAGGGGGTGGGGCCGATGGCAGCGAGGGCGGCGTAGCGGTTCCAGGAGCTGGCTACGGCGTAGCACATGGTGGAGGTGCGGTAGAAGTAGTTGCTGCCGAAGTATCCGGGGTTCATATCCCAGTCTATGTACCTCTTGAACTTCACGCCGTACTGGGTGGTGCCGGATATGTTCCTTATGGTGGCCCTTACCCTTAGGCCCCCGCTACCCGGACAGTAGGCGAACTGGTGGATGATGCGGAAGCGCCAGTCGTTCGTCCTGTAGACCACCCTCCAGCGGTAGACGGGTCCCCAGGATACCGTCGTACTGGACTCAAGGGTCAGGCCGTAGAGGCTGTTGTCGTAGTGGGTATAGCTGTAGTAGGAGCCGCTACCGTAGCCTATGCCCCAGCCGTTGCAGTAGCACCCCAGACGGTAATGCTCCACACCCGGCGGATACTGGAAGGAGTAGATCTGGGCGTCGGAGGTGGATACGCTTATGATGCTGGACGGGGGACTGTACATCGCCAAGATGGAAGCGTCGTCCGACCCCCCGTTGCCGCACCCTACACCCGCAGGTTGCACGTAGTCGCTGTTCGTGAGGAGAAGCGTCAAGCCTATCATGGTACCGGCTATTATACTGGAATCCTTCGGGTTTTTGGCTGCTTTTTGCCCTTAAAATGCTCACCTGATGAGGATGAAACTCTCCGACCTCGCCCGCCTCACCGGTGGGACACCGATAGGAGGAGACAGGGAGTTCTCCGGCGTAGCGACCGACAGCCGTAAGGTGAAACCGGGCCAGCTCTTCGTCGCCCTCAAAGGTGAGCGGGCAGACGGACACTCCTTCGTAGCCGAAGCCTTCGCCAAGGGGGCCTCCGGCGCCCTCGTTGAGAGGGCCGTACCCGGCCTTGAGGCGGGGGTGATAGTTGAGGACACCTACTCCGCCCTAAGGGAGATGGTAAGGTGGGCGAGGAAGTCCTTCGGGGGGCAGGTGGTGGCCGTCCTCGGAGCCGTTGGCAAGACTACGACCAAGGAGATGCTCCTTCAGGTACTCCGGGGGCAGTTCAGGGTGGCCGGCCCCGTAAAGAGCTTCAACAACCTCGTAGGCGTGGCCCTAACCGTCCTAAACACGACGGGGGAGGAGGACGTCTGGGTCCTGGAGCTGGGTACCAACCGGAAGGGGGAGATAGGGGAGCTGGCCTCCCTCACCCTACCGGACCACATAGTCTATACCAAGCTCGGCCCGGAGCATCTTGAGGGGCTGGGTAGCACCTACGGGGCGATTGAGGAGGAGTTCTCCGCCCTCCGATACGCCTCCGGCTTCGTACTCGTCCCCGACGACTCCCCTCGCTTCCCGGAGCGTCCCCACTACCGATACGGCTTCAAGGAGGGTTCCCACTTCCGCGGTGAGTCCCTATCCCTCTCCGAGGATGGGGTATCCTTCACCTTTGAGGGGAGGAGGTTCTGGGTACCCTACCCCCACGTGGGCTTCGCCCACAACGCCCTCGCCGCCGTATCCTTCGCCAAGCTCTTCGGCATCCCCTTGGAGGACGTCGCCCAGGCCCTGCGAGCCTTCAGGGGCCAACCCATGAGGATGGAGATCATCCACCTTGGGAACCTTACCGTCATAAACGACGCGTACAACTCCAACCCGATATCCCTTGAGGGCCTCCTAAGGTCCATTTCCCTCCTCTACCCCGACAGGAAGGTCGCCTTCGCCTTCGGGGATATGCTGGAGCTGGGGGAGGAGTCGGAGTACTGGCACAGGTGGGCGGGGCGGAAGATGTGTAAGTACGGTGTAGCCGAGGTGGTGGGCTACGGTGAGTGGAGTAGGTTCGTGGTGGAGGAGGCCAAGGCGTGTGGGGTAAGGGGACGTACGGCAAGCACCTACAGGGAGATAGCCCGATACCTCTACGAGGCAGGGTACGAAGTCATCGCCGTCAAAGGCTCAAGGGGGATGGAGATGGAGAGGGTGGTGGAGGCCCTAATACGACTCTCCCGATCCGACGGCTCCGCTTGAGGCCTTCCCTCGTATAATTCCGAGATTATGCACAAAAAGCTCTTCCTCCCCGGACCGGTTGAGGTGCTGGAGGACGTACTCCAGATGCAGGCCCGCCCCCTCATAGGCCACAGGAGCAAGGAGTTCTCCCAGCTCTACGAGGGTATAATCAACAGACTCAAGGGCCTCTTCAACACCGATTACCACGCCTTCGTATTCACGTCCTCCGGTACGGGTGTGTTGGAAGGCTTCATAAGGAACTTCGTCAAGGAGAGGGTCCTCATCCCCGTAAACGGCTCCTTCTCCAAGAGGTGGGTTGAGGCCGCCCATCTTAACGGAAAGGAGGTGAAGGCCGTAGAGTTTGAGTGGGGGAAGGCCGTACGGCCGGAGGTGGTGGCCGAGGAACTCAAGAGGGACCATTACGACGCCGTTATGGTGGTGCATAACGAGTCCTCAACGGGCCTGACCAACCCTCTCAAGGAGATCGCCGAGGTGGTGAGGGAGGTCTCCCCGGATACCCTTATCCTCGTGGATGCCGTTAGCGGTATGTTGGGGGTACCCCTTGAGCTGGAGGGATGGGGCATAGACGCCGTAGCCGCCAGCGTCCAGAAGGCCTTTGGCCTCCCTCCCGGAATAACCGTCGCCTACGTAAGTCCGAGGGCCATGGAGAGGTCTAAGGAGGTGGAGAACAGGGGGATGTACTTCAACTTTGAGAGGATGTTAGAGTACTACGAGAAGAAGCGCCAGACCCCCTTCACCCCCAACATCTCCCTCTTCTACGCCTTGGACTACCAGCTGGACAGGATACTTGAGGAGGGTGTACAGAGGAGGTACGAGAGGCATCGGAGGATGGCCGAGATAGCCCGCAGCTGGGCGCTGGAGAAGTTTGACATGTTCCCGGAGAGGGGTTATTGGTCCCCCACCATAACCTGCGTGGCCAACACCCGCGGCATACCCGTCTCCGAGTTCTTGGTGGAGCTGGGCAAGAGGGGGTACGCCATAGCCAACGGGTACGGCCCCTTGAGGGAGAGGACCTTCCGGATAGGGCATATGGGCGACCTCACCGAGGAGGACGTGAGCCAACTTATCGCCGTAATGGACGAGATACTGAAGGAAAAGGGATGGTGATACGCCTACCGTCGGCGAGGGAGATAGCAGAGATAGTGGGAGGGGAGATAGAGGGGGATGGGGACTTCGTACCCAATGGGATAGCCGAGTCCGAAGAGGCCGGGCCGGAGGACCTGACCGTATGGGACGGCAAGTCTCCGATCTCCAAGGAGGTGGGGGTGGTCGTAGGAGGGGAACGCCCCCCCTCAAAGGTCAAAGCCTTCGTAAAGGTAGGGAACTACAGGGAGGCCCTAGCCCGTCTCCTCTCCCACTTTGAACCTCCCCATCCCTTTGAGGGTGTCAGTGAGGCAGCCTTTATTGAGGAGGGAGCCGAAATAGAGGAGGGGGCAGCCATCGGTCCGTTCGCATACATCTCAAGGGGGGCGGTGATAGGGAGGGGGGCGGTCATCTACCCCTTCGCGTACGTCGGCCCGAACGCCCGTATAGGTGAAGGGACGATAATCTACCCCTTCGCGTACATCGGCTGGGGTGTTGAGGTTGGGAAGAGGTGCCTCATCCATCCGGGGGCTGTAGTCGGGGCGGAGGGTTTCGGTTTCGTACGGACCTCCGAAGGCTGGCTTAGGATCCCACAGATAGGTAAGGTCAGGTTAGGGGAAGAAGTCCGTATAGGGGCCAACACGACCGTGGACAGGGCCACCTTCTCGGAGACCGTCGTAGGGAAAGGAAGCAAGATAGACAACCTCGTCCAGATAGCCCACAACGTCCGAATAGGGTCGCACACCGTGATAGCTGCCCAGACGGGCATAGCCGGAGGGACGAAGGTCGGCTCATACGTCGTATTCGGAGGTCAGGTGGGGGTTGCCGACCATATTGAGGTAGGGGACGGCGTGATAGCCGCCGCCGGTTCCGGTATAGCCTCTAACGTACCGCCCGGTAAGGTCTTGGGGGGCAAAATACCGGCACGGGACAGAAACCGCTTCAACCGCAGCGCCGCCCTATTCTACAAACTTCCTGACATCTACGCCAAACTCTTGGAACTGATGCGAAAGAGTTCGGATTCCACAGGGTAGGGACTGAAGATCAGCTCCAGAAGCACGCTAACAAGATCCCGCTCAAATTCCACAAGGTAGATTTGGGAC
>WGAN01000111.1 GCA_015494805.1 Caldifarciminota bacterium | reverse complement strand
GACGTCAAGCAGAAGTACTACGGCGACGGCGTCGTCGCCGGCTTTGGCACCATAGACGGGAGGCCGGTCGGCATCTTCGCCCACGACTTCACCGTAATCGGTGGCACCATATCCGAGAGCAACGCCAAGAAGATCGTACAGGTGATGGACACGGCTATGAGAGTGGGGATCCCCGTGATAGGCCTGAACGACTCCGGAGGGGCGCGGATCCAGGACGGTGTGGCCTCCCTCGGTGGGTACGCCGAGATATTCCTACGGAACGTCCTCGCCTCCGGCGTGATACCCCAGATCTCGGCCATACTCGGACCCTCGGCCGGTGGGGCGGTGTATAGCCCAGCCATAACGGACTTCATTTTTATGCGGAGGGGGGCCAGCTATATGTTCATAACGGGGCCGGAGGTGGTGAAGGCCGTAACCCACGAGGAGGTAACCCACGAGGAACTCGGAGGGGCCGACATCCACGCCGAAAGGTCGGGGGTGGCCCACTTCGTATATGACAGCGAGGCGGAAATCTTTGAGGGTATAAGGAAGCTCCTCTCCTACCTCCCCTCCAACAACGCCGAAGAGCCGCCATACGTACCGACGGACGACCCCGAAGACAGGGAGGACCCCGACCTGAACTACATAGTCCCGGCTGACCCCTACCAGGGGTACGATATGAAGGACGTCATCAGGAAGATAGTTGATAACGGTGAGTTCTTTGAGGTACACGAGAACTTTGCACCGAACATCATAGTCGGTTTCGCCCGCCTTGGCGGTTTCCCCGTCGGGATAGTCGCCCAGCAGCCCCTCCATCTGGCCGGGGCCTTGGACATAAACGCCTCGGTGAAGGCGGCCCGTTTCGTGCGGTTCTGCGACGCCTTCAACATCCCCATAATAACCTTTGAGGACATACCCGGATTCCTCCCCGGAGTTGAGCAGGAGCATGGTGGGATAATCAGGCACGGGGCGAAGCTCCTCTTCGCCTACGCCGAGGCCACCGTCCCCAAGATAACCGTAGTGGTGCGCAAGTCCTACGGTGGGGCCTACTGCGTCCTTGGGTCCAAGCAGGTGAGGGCGGACCTCAACTACGCCTGGCCTACGGCGGAGTTCGCCGTGATGGGGCCGGAGGGGGCCGTGAAAATACTCTACCGGAAGGAGATAGCCAAGGCCGAGAACCCGCAGGAGCTGATAGACCGCCTGACGAGGGAGTACAGGGAGAAGTTTGCCAACCCCTACTACGCCGCCTCCCTCGGATACATAGACGACGTTATTGAGCCGGCCAAGACCCGCCAGGTCCTGATAAAGGGCCTCAGGCTGCTCCGGAACAAGCGTCAGACCCTCCCGCCCAAGAAGCATAGCAACATACCGCTATGAGGTACCGCGTAGGACCCTCCGTAATAGCCGCCGACTGGGCGAGGTGCTACGAGGAGTTGGAGAGGGCGAAGGAGGGGGATTTCATCCACGTGGACGTGATGGACGGCCACTTCGTCCCCAACCTCACCCTTGGCCCGGATCTGGCCAAAGCCGTGTACGAGAGGACGGGAAAGCCTCTGGACATACACCTTATGCTAACCCACCCCGACCGTTACATCCACCGTTTTTTCCTCCCCGGAGTATTCCGTATAACCGTCCATTACGAGAGTTCGGCCTTTCTATCCTCAACCCTCCGCAGGATACGTGAGGCGGGGTTCAAAGCAGGGATCGCCATCTCGCCCGATACACCCGTCTCCCGCCTCCTGAAACTCCTGGATAGGCTGGATCAGGTCCTCGTTATGACCGTGTATCCGGGTTTCGCCGGCCAGAGGATGTTGGAGTGGGTCCTGCCGAAGGTGGACGAGCTGGACAGGATAAGGAGGGAGAGGGGCTTACGCTTCACCATAACGGTGGATGGTGGGGTTAAATGGGAAAATTTATCTAAGATAGGGCCGGCGGACGAGGTGGTCATGGGGTCCGCCTTCTTTAGAGGCAAAGTGGGGTGAAAAAATGCGGCTTTCAACCCTATAATACCCGTACAAGGAGGTAAGAGGATGAAGAACGAAAGGCGCGTCCCGCGTATCTCCAAGAGGAAGCCCTATCAGAAACCCCGCATACTGGGGAGGACGTCCTCCCGCGGGGGGAGCATCCTCGTGACGTACTGAGGATGTGAAAGGACCCCACCCCTGCACCAACGGGGGTGGGGGTATTTTGTGTAATTGTTATGGAAAACAAAAAGAAAAGATTGTTATTTTTTGATTACCTGAAGGGACTCTTCGTCATCTGGATGGTCCCGACCCACACCCTTGACGGCCTGATATTCCCCGCCGTAAAGATGACATCTCTCTATAAGTCCGTGGCCTTCTTCAACGGCCTCGTGGCCCCCGCTTTCCTCGTCTCCTCCGGATTTTTGGCCGTATATACCTACAACGACGGCAAGTTCTGGAGACGGCTTCGCAGGGGGATAGAGCTGATGGCCTTCGGGTACGCCACGCAGCTCCCGACCAAGTCCCTCCTCCTACTGCTCCTCTTCACCCTCCTCTTCGTAACCTCCTCTCTGGGGATACACCTCCACCTTCCCCTCCTACCTTCCGACTCCCCCCCGGAATGGTTCGTTAGAGGGTTGTACGTCTTCAGGAGGGTGGAGATACTGATCAGTATAGGCTCCGGCGTTCTCGTTATAACCACTATTTTGAGGTTGGTTAGCTCTCCGAGGGCGAGGTTCGCCGTCTTCCTACCCCTCGCCTTGGCCTTCTGGTTAATGACGCCCTGGGTCTGGAGGTGGGGGAAGGGCCTCCCCCTCTTCATCGCCCCCTACTTCACCCGCGAGGGTTCCCTCTTCCCCGTGTTTCCCTACTGGGGGTATATGTTCTTCGGCTCCGCTCTCGGTAGCGCCTACGCCTTCAATAGGAGGATGATGTTCCTCTTAATGCTCCTGCCCGTATTCGCCGTCGCCCTGACGGTCTTCGTACCCTATCCCCCGTCCGAAGGGGCCTTTTACAACATCCTCGTCAGGGTGGGGACCCTGATGCTCATCCTCTTCGTCCTCATCGCCGCCGAGGGCTTCGGGGTACATTCCGAGTTTCTGGCTATGCTCGGCCGCAACTCCCTTATGTCCTACGCCTTCCACAACGCCATCGTCTACGGCTCCCCCTTCACCAGGCCACTGACCCACTTCTACGGCCACAGGGGGTGGTTTGACTCCCTGACGGTGGGGGTCCTGATCCTCGCCGTTACGACCGTCTTCGTATATACCTGGGAGATGTTAAGAAACCGCTACGGTGCAAAACTCTCAAGAAACGTCTGGAAGTTCTTCGCGTACGTCTTCGCCCTCAACCCCTGGTGAGGAGGGGGGCCGAAGCCCCCCGTATCCTCACAGCATACCGTAGTAGGTGTTTATCTCGTAGTCCGTTACGGCCGTCCGGAAGTTGTCCCACTCAACGAGTTTGTTCTCCACCAACTTTGAGAACATCGGCTCGCCGAGGGCCTCCTTGAGGATGGGTTTCCTCTGGGCGAGGTCTATGGCCTCCTTGAGGGAGGAGGGGAGGGAGCCGATCTTGAGGCGGCGGCGTTTGGACTCCGTCATACGGTAGATGTCCAGCTCAACGGGTGGAGGTAGGGGAGTACCCTCCTCAACGCCCTTGAAGCCAGCGGTGAGGATGGAGACGAAGGCGAGGTAGGGGTTGGTCCCCGGATCTGGGGAGCGCAGCTCTATGCGAGCGGAGGAGGGTTTCTTGAAGGCCGGGACCCTCACGAGGGCCGACCTGTTGGACCTGCCCCAGGAGATATAGACGGGGGCCTCGTACCCGACGACGAGCCTCTTGTAGGAGTTCACCCACTGGTTGAGGACGAGGGTTATGTACCGGACGTTGGAGAGGAGGCCTCCGAGGAAGTGTTGGGCGAACTCCGAAAGCTGGTACTCGTGGGAGCCGTCGTAGAAGAGGTTCTCACCGTCCTTCCATACCGACATATGGAGGTGGAGTCCGCTACCGTTGACACCGAAGATGGGTTTGGGCATAAAGGAGGCGTAGAGGCCGTGCTTACGGGCCACCTCCTTCACTATCATCTTGGATATCTGGAGGATGTCCGCAGCCCGGAGGGCGTCGGCGTAGCGGAAGTCTATCTCGTGCTGGCTCGGTGCCACCTCGTGGTGGGAGGCCTCAACCTCTATGTCCATCTCTCTAAGTATCTTCACGGTCTCCTCCCTCGCCAGGGTCGGCCTGTAGGAGGGCAAGAGGTCAAAGTATCCGGCGCTATCAAGGAGGGAAGGGGCCTCGGTGCTTCCGAAGTAGAAGAACTCCAACTCCGGGCCGACGTAGTACGCGTAGCCCTCTTTGGCTAGCTCTGTCAGTTTTCTCTTTAGGATACCGCGGGGGTCCCGCGGGAAGGGTTGGCCGTCGGGGGTCAAGATGTCGCACACTATGTAGGCCGTCTTCAGGCCACTCACCTCCGGAGGGGCTACGAAGATAGCATCGGGATCCGGTTTGGCTATAAGGTCGGACTCCTCTATCCGCACGAAGCCCTCAACGGAGGACCCGTCAAAGACTATCCCCTCGTTGAAGGCCCTTTCCACCTCGGCCACGCTTAGGTTGAACCCCTTCAGGCGGCCGAGGATATCCGTAAAGACAAGGGTCGCTATATCCACCTTCTCCCCCTTTACGAGGGCGATGGCTTCTTCTACCGTTCTCATAGTTGCTCTCCTTACTTGAGACCGAAGAGCCTCTTGGGGTTCTCCACCATAACCTTCTCTATCATCGGGAGGTAGTGTCCACTGACCTCAAGGTCGTACAAAACTTCGGGCAGGACGGTGGGGTTGTGTGCGAAGGCGTCCAGGTTGGACGTCAGGAGTACCCTGTCTATGGGGTAATCGCCCCGCAGGATGCTTTCGGGCAAAGACTCCACGAACGGCCTATCCGGAAAGAGGGAGAAGCAGAACCAGTAGGGCCTGTCCGACAGCTCCAATACGATGGAGGGGGTTACGTTGTTGAGTACGACGAGCGAGGGAGATAGATCCACCTCCCTTATGAGTTTCTCTATCCGCTTTAGGGCATGCTTCCTGTTCTCCTCCGGGAGGTCTATGAATATCGGCTTGTTGAACTTCCGGGCCAACTCCATCTGGAGCTTCAGGGTCTCAAGCTGGAGTAGGTCGTTGTACTCGCTCAATCCCGTCTCACCTATGGCTACGACGAATCCGAACTGGAGGTACTCGGCGAGGTAATCCATCAGAGGGAACGGGTCCCTTATGCCGGAAGCGTGGGATATCCCTATAGCGAGGTAGGCCTTAAGGCCGGTAGACTCCACCCTCCCCTTCTCCACCCTGATGAACCGCTCCAAACGGTCCACGTAGGAGGAGGTACTGGAAAAGCGGTAGTAGGGTTTGAAGAAGGAGACGACCTCCCTGACCCCCATCAAGGCCATCTGTCGGAGGTCGTAGATGGATAGACCTTCAGTGTGAATGTGGGCATCTACGAAACGCATAGGCTATTGTACGGGCGAAAGGGAGGGAGTTGAAAGGGGAGATAAAGGGTAAATAACGAACTTTATTGAAAATTTCGGAGTTTTCATAAAAACGCAAGGACTGTGGGCAGCAAAAACTACCAACGGGAGGTGTTCGGGCGGGGACGACCGTAAATTCGGGTTGCCGGCTCCCGTTAGCATCTCTTCGGTATTTGGCGTATGGGGTGATGCGTTCTCTGTGAATTTCCGTCAATTGCGTCCCGTACTCATTGAGTATGGGATGTGGCTCAAGATTTATCCCGGAACCCTTTGACTACACCCTATCGGGATCCAGAAGATGAATTTTTGTAGGATTTTTCCCCGATATATGCGACTTCCGGATTTTCAAAGGGTGTTGGGTTGGGTGATGGATACTGCGTAAATGCGATCAACATAGATAAATCGTGCAAAGGGCATCCTTGCACCTCCGTCCCTTCACAGGAGAACGTCGCCTTAGTTTGAACATCAACGTTCAAAACTTCTAAAGTTTTCCTTTAATTCCGATGTAAAATTTAAAAATATGCTCTATATGATAGGCAGGATAGCCATATCCCCTTTGGAGATCCCAACCCCCGCCGTTGAGAGGCGGGCGGAGTTGCCCCCCGACAGCACCATCCACCTGAACACCCTCACCTTCAACCGTACCTTCGTATGCAACCCCTTAGGTGGCACACTTACGATAGTGACTGACAGGTACGACGTCCTCCACGACATAGATGGCAACGGCCTCGTAGATATTCCCTTCACGGCGTCGGAGGGGGACCCTTGGGGTGGATCCCCCTGGCCGGGGTACGCGTACGTGGCCTTCCAGACCTCACCGGACAGTTTCTCCTGTCAGGCGGTCTCCAACCGCCACAACGACCCCTACGGCATCTCCGTTGGCGACTTCAACGGGGACGGCAGGCCGGACCTCGTATTCGCCGCAGCCTTGGACAACGCCACCTTCACCTTGAGGAACGACGGGGGATGGGCCTTCACCGAACGGAGGATCGGCTTCGGCGGTGGCTTCCCCAATCACCTCGCCGTCCGGAACGTAGACGCTGGCCCCGGTGCCGAGGTGCTATATACGGACGAGTATTACTACCTCTACCTCTACTCCTACGCTGACGACTCCCTAACCGTCCTGAATACCTCTTGTAAAGAGGGGTTGGCCGTTGAGGACCTGAACGGCGACAGCGAGCAGGACATAGTGTGCGGTACGGGGAACACCGTAGCAAACGGCCACATCATCTACCAGATAAGGACGGACACCTCGTGGTCCAGCCCACACTACGTCACCTCCACCCCCCACCACTACCACGGTGTAAAGGCCGCCGACATAAACGACGACGGTAGGGTGGATGTGGTTTCGTGCGTAGGTTCTACGGTCTACGTATGGTACAACAACGGTGGTACCTACCCGACCTTCACCGAAAGGTACCACACCATAGCGACCTCCGGGGTATCCATAGGGTGTGAGGTCACCGTCGCCGACCTCGATTGCGATGGCGATGGGGACATAGTTTGGACCCAAGGGATAGGCGGGGCCGCCCCCTCCGTGGTCGTCCTCATAAACGACGGCTCCACCCCTTACCCCGACTTCATCGTCCAACCCTTGGAACCTGCGACCCACGCCGTTTACGGCGTCGCCGTCGGCCTCGTAAACGGAGACCTCAAGGCCGATATAGTGGTCGGTCTGGACGCCGCCCTGTACATCTATTACAACACCTCCCCCATAGACGACTCCCACTGCGACCCCCTTGGCTTGAGAGACGGGGAGCTGACCGTAGGTGAGAGGAAGGTTGAGCCTATACCCACCGTCGCCGACTTCAGGGTTGAGGGACGTACGGCTATACTTGAGCTGACGGCTCCCTCCAAGGGGATGGAGTACGCCCTCTACGAGGTGAGCGGTAGGTTAGTGCGGAGGGGTAAGGCCGAGGGTATGGATCTACGGCTTGAGGTACCGAGGAGCGGGACGTACTTCCTGAAGGTACGGTACGACCGGGGCCACTTGGACTACTTCTCCAAGGCCTTCGTCGTGAGGTAGGGGACCGCCCTCCAACGGGTTTGACGGGAAGGTTCCATTCGCTGTATCACTTTTCAGAGTATTCGTGTAAATGTGAGACACTTTTATTCGGACGTTTTAAGGTAAAATTATCCCAACCCGTACAGGAGGGCCGCGACGGAGAAGAGGAAGGCGGAGGCGAGGGTCAGGAGGGTTAAAAGGCTCTCCTTGGACAGGCCGAAGCTCCTGAAGGCCCAGAAGAGGACGGCGAAGGTGTTGGCTATGGAGACGGCGTAGGCTATGCCCGTCGCCCCAAGGAGGCGGGAGAGGGGGAAGACGAGGAGGAGGTCGGTTAGGGTGGAGATGACGAGGCCGACGTTGGCCTCCCTTCTCTTAAAGATGGCGAACAGGTAGGACAGATAGACAGAAGATAGTGCGTAGGCCGGTATGGTGGGGACGTAGCCGAGGAGTACCCGGAAGGTGTTGTGGGCGTCCGCAGGTGTGAACCTCCCCCTGACGAAGGCCACCTCTATGAGGAGCTGCCCGAAGAGGACGTAGGTCAGGGCGACGCCAAGGGTGATGAGGGAGACGAAGACGATGCCCTTCCAAGTATGCTCCCGTGCGTGCCGGTCGTCCTCCGCGACACTCTTGGCCAACACCGTACCCGTCGCCACCCCGAAAAGGCCCTGCGGGAGGTGGATGAGGCGAAAGGCGTAGTTCAGGTAGGCGAGGGAACCGGTGGGGAGGAAGGAGGCGACTACGGCGTTTATCAGGGTGGAGGTCTGGAGGAAGCCCGTGTTTAGGCTCATAGAGAACCAGTTCTTCAGGAACTCCCTTATGGCCGGGTGGCGGAAGTTCGGCCTATCGTATTTCTCCCAAGCGAAGGGGAGGAGGAAGAGGAACTGGAGGGCGGTACCGAGGGTGAAGGCGGCCGCTCCGAGGATGGGCCACCGGTGGGCGAAGAGGAGTAATAGGATGTTTCCGACGTTGAAGAAGACGGGCGACACCCCCGTAATGAAGAACCGCCCCTTCGTGTTCAGGATGCCCATAGAGATGGCGGCGGCGCTTATGAAGAGGAGGGAGGGGAAGGTGATGCGTACCCCAAGGACGGTAAAGGCAAACTTATCCGGGTCGGATGCGAAACCCGGCACTATGACCTTAACGACGAGGGGAGCCAAGAGGATGCCGAGGGGGACGACGACGAGGGTAGTCCCCAGGAGGATGAAGACGATAGCCCAAAGGAGGCTCCGGTCCTTCCAACGGGCTAAGACGGGGACGAAGGCGTTCTGGGATACACCCTCGGCCAGCATCCCCCGTAGCATAGTGGGGATACGTACGGCCACGACCACCGCATCGGCGTAGGGGGAGGCGCCGAGGGCGTAGGCGAAGACCAACTCCCGTACGAAACCCAAAGCCCTGCTTAGGAGGGTTCCAGCGGAGAAGGAGAGGACGGACCTTATCTTCAACGCCCGGCCTATTCTACGGTTGCCCTTCCGTACCCCGGACACCGCACGAGCCTATAATGGCCGGTATGGAGAGGTACGACGCCGTAGTAGTCGGTGGCGGACCGGCCGGCTCAATGGCCGCCCGCAGGTTGGCCGAGGGAGGGGCGAAGACCCTCCTCCTTGAGAAGCGTCCGGAGTTCGGGCAGGTGGTACAGTGCGCCGAGGGGATCTCCCACCAGTCCCTTACCCTATACTTTGACGCAGATCCGAGGTTCATAGCCTCCGTAATAAACGAGGCCCGCTTCTACTCCCCGGACGGGGACTTCTTCACCGTCAGGAAGGAGAGGGTAGGGTACGTCCTTGAGCGGAAGATCTTTGACAGGTACGTCGCCCAGACGGCCGCCGAGGCCGGGGCAGAGCTTCTGACCAAGGCCCACTTTACGAAGCTGGAAAGGAAGGGGGAGGGCTGGCTCGTACATTTCAAGTACGGGGGGAAGGAGG
>WGAN01000110.1 GCA_015494805.1 Caldifarciminota bacterium | reverse complement strand
TCGTCGTCCAGCCCGATATAGTTTTCATATCCAGCGATAACCTGAAGAACATCAAAAACGGCCGTCTCTTTGGCCCCCCGGACTTGGTGGTTGAGATAGTTTCCCCCACGAGCTACGTAAGGGACCGATACGATAAGTTCGCCCTGTACGAGAGGTATGGAGTCAAAGAGTACTGGATAGTGTATCCGGAACTGAAGGCGATTGAAGTTTGGTGTTTGAAGGACGGCAAGTACGTGCTACACAGCATCGCCGTTGGCAGCGGGGAGGTTGAGTCCTGCGTCTTAAAGGACTTTAAGGTTAAGGTTGAGGAGGTGCTGAAATGAAGGAGGCCGTACTTGAAAGACCGAAGGAGAGGATTTGGACCTACGAGGACTATCTAAGCGGTAGGATACCGGCGGAGGTCTCGGAAGTTGTAAGAGGCAAGGAGGTCAGAAAGATGCCTACGGGTTTCGCTCACGGGTACATAGAATCTTACCTGACCACGGTTTTACGGAGCAAGCTAACAGCCCGATATTGGGTCGCATCCGGTGAAGTTGGATTATTACTCTCCCGTTCCCCTTTGACTCTCCGTGGGGCGGACGTGGTGGCCGTAAGGAAGGACAGGTTAAAGGGCGTTCCGAAGGGAGCCATAGAGGTGCCGCCAGATTTGATAGTTGAGGTAGTCTCCCCATCTGACAGCCCACCCTACATCCTTGAGAAGATGGAGGACTACAGGAGGTGGGGGGTGAAGAGGCAGGTTTGGGTCTTCCCGGAGGATAGGGAGGTGGTGGTGGTCGCTGAAGGGGGTCTCAAGGTCTTCGGTGAAGATGGAGAGGTGGAGCTTCTGGAGGGGGTGAAGTTCAGACTCAAGGACCTACTGAAGGAGGTTGAAGATGATGGAAACGGTAGTTGATAGACCGAAGGAGAAGGTTTTAACCTACGAGGACTACTTGAAACTTACAGATGACAAACGGTACGAGGTCATAAACGGGAGGTTGTACGAGATGCCCGCACCTACGGCACAGCATCAAAGGATACTTATAAGTATAGCGACGAGGTTTTACCTCTTTGCATCGCAGAACTCATCGGGTATGGTTCTGCCCTCACCCGTTGATGTTATCCTTTCAGAAACGACTGTTGTACAACCGGACATCCTATTCGTCTCCAAAGAAAGGTTGGGTATGGTGAAGGAGCGTGTATTCGGCTCCCCCGACTTGGTGGTTGAAATCGTGTCACCTACCAGCTACAAGAGGGACAGATACGATAAGTTCGTACTCTATGAGAGGTATGGGGTCAAAGAGTACTGGTTGGTGTATCCGGAACATAAGGTTGTTGAGGTCTGGTGCTTAAGGGATGGCAAATACATTTTACACTCTTTTGCAGTTGAAAGGGGAGAGGTTTCCTCCTGTGTCCTGAAAGGGTTTAAGGTGAAGGTTGAGGAGGTGTTGAAATGAGGGAGACCGTTGTTGAAAGACCTAAAAGGAAGGTTTGGACCTACGAGGATTACCTCCGCCTTACAGATGACAAACGATACGAGGTTATAAACGGGAGGTTGAAAGAAATGCCTGCACCTACACCCTGGCATCAGGCCATATCAAGGAAGATTTCCCTATTACTGGCGAGGTTTTTGAAAGATGGGGAATTTTTCTACGCTCCTATAGACGTAGTCTTGGGGGATAGGTACGTTCTCCAGCCAGACATAGTCTTCATCTCCAAGGAGAGGCTTGGGATAATTGGCGAGAAGGCTATAATGGGACCTCCGGACTTGGTCGTTGAGATAATATCTCCCGCTACGGTGCGGAGGGATACGGTCGTTAAGAAGAGCATCTACGAAAGGTTTGGGGTCAAGGAGTACTGGATCGTGTATCCTGAAGAAAAGGCCGTTGAGGTGTGGGTGTTGAACGATGAGGGGAAGTACGACCTCTTCAACGTAGCCGAGGGCGAGGGAAAGGTTAAGAGTAAGGTATTGGAAGGGCTGGAGATAAACCTTAAGGAGATCTTCAAATGAGGGCCTCCCACCTCGGTTAGGGTGTTGCACTTTTACATAAATACTTTTGAAAAGTGAGACGGTCGGTAATTGGAAGAAGCTCGGGCGACTTCCCTTATTTCTCACCGGCAGCGGATGCGGAAACTCTCCCCCGTAGAATTCCCGCTTATGGGGGCGGATGCCGTTTGGGGGTTTCTGCGTGCGCTTTCCCCCCTCCTCATCTTCGTAAGCACGCTGTCGCTCGGCGTGATCCTTGACCTCATCGTACTCCGGGCGATGCGAAAGCTAACCGAGAGGACAGCCACCAAAGCCGACGACGTCCTCATAGGGGCCATAAACCGGGTTGTCCTCTTCTTGGCTTTCCTCGCCGCCTTGTATCTGTCGGTGAATGCTACCTATCTATCCAACAAGTTCCCTCCTCGCCTTCTACACCTCTACAACGTTGGCATCCTCGCCGGCATAATCCTCGCCATCGCCTGGGTCCTGGCCGAGGTGATAAATCACGCCATAGACTCCTACGTCCAGCAGTTCCCGGAGGAGGTCCCCACCGGCATCCTAAAGTCCATCGTTAAGCTCACTATCCTCACGGTTGCCATTCTCGTGGCTCTGGAGAGTGGGGGCATATCCGTTACCCCCATACTGACTGCCCTCGGTGTTGGGGGTCTCGCTGTAGCCCTCGCCCTTCAAGACTCCCTAAGCAACCTCTTCGCCGGCCTCAACGTCATAATGTCCCGCCAGATAAGGAAGGGAGACTACGTCAAACTGGAGAACGGGGAGGAGGGCTTCGTTGAGGAGATGACCTGGCGGAACACCCTGATAAGGACCATAGCCAACAACATCGTTATAGTACCCAACTCCAAGCTCGCCTCCTCCATCCTCATAAACTACGATCTTCTGGAGAAGCCGAGGGGGGTACCCGTACCCATGGGCGTGGCCTACGGGTCGGACCTGGACTTCGTGGAGAGGGTGACCCTTGAGGTGGCCAGGGAGGTCCAGAGGGAGGTAACCCTCGCCGCGGCCGATAGGATTCTGGCCCAGTACAGGGAGAGGGTCGCTACGGTGAAGGAGAGCGAGAGGCAAAGGTTGGAGGAGGAGATGAGGGCCTTTGAGAGGTTAGCGGAGGAGTTGGCCAACTGGGAGCCTATACTCCGCTACAGGGAGTTCGGGGACTCCTCCATAAACTTCGTAGTCGTCCTGAAGGCCATCTCCGCCGATGCGGTCTTCCTGATGCGGCACGAGTTCATAAAGCGGGTGAAGAGGAGGTACGACGAGGAGGGCATAGAGATACCCTTCCCCCAGAGGGACGTCTGGTTCCGGAACTGGCCGAAGTCTTAGGGAACATCTTAGGGTCCAATATTCAATGGTGTGGATACTCCTCTCCTTCTACGAGGTAAATCTGTCCAGCTCCCCCACCTTTGATGGGGAACCCGTGGTGGCCGTCAATCCGACTGCCCCGGATAATATCGTGGTGGCGTGGTTGAGCGCGGCATTCGGTACGTCCGTCATAGCCGTACGGTACTCAACGGACGGGGGTCTCACGTGGTCCAGCACCCACTTTATGCCCCACGTGGTCAGCGGCTTCAGGTCGGCCGACCCCACCCTAGCCTTCGGCGAGGATGGCACTCTGTACCTCGCGTACGCCGACTACAACACGGACTCCGGTTTCGTGGTCCTGACGACGTCCATAGACGGCGGAGCAACGTGGTCCGCACCCCGGATAGTCGTCCGGTACGACGAGGCCCCGGACTACCCCATAGACAGGCCCTGGTTGGCCGTCTCCGGCCCACATCTGTACATCACCACCCTTGAGGCCAAAGTCGCGGGGGCAACGCCCCCTTACCATCTTTACGTCAAGGCCTCCTATGACGGCGGGGTCACCTGGGGACCCCTTACGGAGGTGGGGGACTCCTACAACTACCCTGCGTACGTTAGGTCCATGGGGCAGATAGCCCTCGCCGGGGACAGCACCCTCTACATCGGCTACTTCTCCTACAACCCCGACTCCTACCCCCTTCCGAGGCATATGCTGGCGGTGAGCAGCGATGGAGGGGCGACCTTCTCCTACCACACTATCGCCGACCTCACATCGGCCGCTGTATCCGACACCCTCCTGAAGAAGGGGAGTCCCCTCGTACGAGTTCCCTCCTCCGGCCTCCTAATCGCAACCCGCATAGACGCCACCTTCGGGGATCCGGACGCCGTGGCCCAGAGGAGCGGGGACGGTGGCCTCACCTGGGACTCCCCCTTCCGCCTCAACGACGACCCCGTCGGGAACGGGGCCTATCAGGATATGCTCTGGGGGTGTGCGAGGGACAGCCTCGTGGCCTTCTTCTGGAGGGACAGGAGGAACGGTGGTACGGGGAGGGCCGTCCCCTTTGAGATCTACGGCACCCTCTCCAGCGATGGGGGATACACCTTCGGCCCCAACTTCGTCGTCTCCGGCTCCCCCTCGCAGTACGACACCCTCCTTACCATCTCCGGGAACGACTTCCTCTCCTGCGCTTTCGGGGATACGGCCATCTACGTGGTGTGGGGGGACCTCCGGGACACCACCTCCCACCTTGACGTATATTTCGCCGTCGTCCCGCTCTCCTCCCTAAGGGTGGGGGAGAGCCGTAGGGTGGACAGGCCCGATGGTGGGCCGACTTACGACGTATCGGGGAGGAGGCGAACGGGAACCCTTCCGAGGGGGATTTACCTCAAGGGGGGCGGTAAGTTCATAGGCCGGTGACCTATCTCAACGCCTCCGTCCGCACCTTCATAACGCGGGCGTGGCCATCCGCATCCACCATCACGAAGCGGAATCCGGCCTCCTCCCAGTCCCCCGCCGTTATCCAGTGGAAGAAGGGCTGCCCCTCGTATATTACCCTCCGCTTTCTGTCGTACAGGCGGGGAACCTCGTCCTTCCCCCCGTAGGCTACGAAGCGGCCATCGTAGGAGAGGGAGACGAACCTCACACCGTAGGTACCCCGCAGGATGCTGTCCGTAAGTTCCCACCCGGCCGTGGAGTACAGGTATATCCCTTCGTCCGTAGCTACAGCTAACGTCCGGCCGTCCTTACTCCAAAATAGGTCGGCGATGGGGGAGTTGAACTTCAGGGTTCGGTAGGGTACGAGGGTATCGGCGAACCACACGTCCACGAATCCGTCGCAGGTACCCGTGGCGAAACGTTTCCCGTCGGGTGAGGAGGCTATAGCCGTGAAGGCGCACCCCCTCGGATTGCTAACCTCAACGGCTTTACCGTCCGCCGGGTTCAGGAGGAGAAGCCCCTTGTTCTGGGCGGCGAGTATCCGACCATCGGGGAGCCAAACGAGGTCGTTGGTGGAGGAGGAGTTCTTGTAGTAATGGACGCGAGTACCGGCCAAGGTATATACGGCGACGGCGCTACCACCGATGGCCAACCGGCTCCCGGACCTCCAGAGCCTTACGACCTTGGGATTTACTACGGCGGTGGGGAACTCGGTCTTCTTCTGCGACCCCGTATCCGACCAGACGTGGACCCTTCCCCGCATATCTACGGCGACTATGGACCTCTTGCCCCAGTCTATGGCGAAGACGGGGGAACCGTGGGAGAAGACCCAGAGGACCTGCATCAGCGGGAAGGTTTCTCTATCACCCTGTAGCGGGTCACTACGACGGGGAGGAGTTTCCGGTTCAGGATACGTACGACCACGTCCTCGGTCTCGTTGGCCCTATTTACGAGGATAAAGGCGTAGGTGCCGGGGGGGAGATCCGCCGTAAAGCAACCCACCCCTACGCCGGTGAAGGCCTCTATGGGCCGGAAGTCGTACCCCGCCTTGGCGTTCTCGTATCCCTCGTAATCCACGATGGATACGTCCAGGTGGCCGTACCTGAAGGCCTTGCAGACCTCCGACCTGTGGAAGGGGTTCTCAAGGAAGGCATCACCGTACCTGAAGCGGAGGGAGTCGTCCACCTCAACGGGAGCGACGAACAGGAGGACGCCGGCGGTCGGCCCCTCAAGGTGAAACACAGGGGATTTGCCAAAGGTGTTTCCGAAGAAGATGTCCGTCTGGGGAGGTAGGAAAACCTCCCACCTACCTATCGCCGTATAGGTGGTGTCCCACAGGGTGTCGGTGTAGGGTACCCTCACCTTTACGACCTTAAGGCGGGTGTTGAAGTCCCTCCATCGGGGTAGGGGACGCCTCTCAACCCTCACCCTCGCCTTTACCTTGACGTACAGACCCCTACGGCGGATCTCCAAAGTTAAGGGTTTGAGGGTGTCGCTTACGTACCTCCACCGGACGCTGTCCGTGTATATCTCCGAGAGGGTCGGCTCCTTACCGAACTCCCCAAAGTACGCTGCGTCAAGCATACCGTCCGCCTTTACGCTTATCAGTATGGTATCGCCCGGTGCGGCGTAGAAGGAGTACCTCCAAACCCCACCCCTCCAGAGGAGGGACGTGAGGATCACCACCGTATCAAGGACCACCAAGGTAGTAGTAATCCAAGGGTTCGTATATGGCGTTGGGCTTTGCGAGTATGCTCCTGTAGAGTACCACCCTCCTGATCTCAAACTCAAGGGGCCTAACCGAGAACCCCTCCACGTTCACGGGTCGTCGGCTCCTCGCCACGGTTATGTGGGCTACGAAGGGTTTGTCCCTCGGTGGAATAGGGGCTGCCCCAAGGAGGGAGTCAAGGCGGTCGCTCAAATCCGCCAACCGTTCCTCGTTTTCTAACCCGACCCATACGACCCTCGCCCCGAAGCGGCTCGGAAACCCTCCCACCTTCCCCAGCCTTACGGAAAACCGTCCCCCCATCGGTAGGCCCCTCAACTTGGAGCTTATGAGGGAGGCCACCCTGTCCTCCACCTCCCCGAAGAACCTCAAGGTGATGTGCAAGTTCGCGGGAGGAACCACCTTGATACTGGGGAACTCCCCCTTGAGCCTCCTTCCCAACCTCCCCAACTCCTCCCTCACCTCCTCGCTGACCTCCACGGCGAGGAAGAGCCGCATCAGTGGAATAGTCGGGGGCTGAAGGCTACGAGGCTCCACACTATGAAGATGGCGCTAAGGACCATTACCGTCCAGCTAAGGACCCTCTGCCTGTCTATGGAGTTCCTGTAGGGGTAGGTGGGACGGGACGGGCGACCTATCAGCATACCCAACTCCGTGATGATGAGGCGGAGGCCGTTGAGGGCGTGGAAGGCGACGGCGACGACGAGGAGCCACTCACCGATGTGGGCTATGGGGCTGGAGGCGACCGTGTTCATCGTGGCCTTCCAACTCTCCGGCCCGAAGATCCGCATACTGGTCACGATTATGTGCAGGGGAAGGTAGAAGATGAGGGCGAGACCCGTTATCCTGTGGAGGATGAAGAGGTAGGCTTCAAGGTTGTACTTTCCGCTGAAGGCCCATTTAACCATACCCTTCCTACGGTTATACATAGGCTGGTATTATAGGGTGGTGGGGGAGCCGGTATCCCTGCGGAGGGGGAAATCAGGGCAGGGCTGCTTCCCATCCTCTACGGAAAGCCTCTAAGTTGATGTCCCTGTACCGTCGGGGGACCCTCTCGGCCACGGTCTCCTCAACCGCCCTCCTATTAAGGCCGAACAGCCTCGCCGCCGCCCCCACAACCACCACGTTCATAACCCTCGCGTTCCCCAGCTCCATGGCTACCGAGAGGGCGTCTATCACGTGCGCGTTGGCAACGTTCCTACGGACTATGTCGGGTACGTTATCGGGATAGGTGTAGGGTTTGCCGTCCGGCCCCCTTAAGCCGGAGGAGACGGACATAGGTACGAAGCGGTACCGGTTTATGAGGACGACCCCATTGGGTTTTACGAGATGGAGGTAGCGGAGGGCCTCTAACTCCTCCAGGGCCACGAGGTAGTCCGCCCCGAAGTTCCCCGTTATAGGCGACCACACCTTCTCCCCCCACCGTACGTAGGTCATAACGCTGCCGCCCCTCTGTGAGAGGCCATGGACCTCCGCCTGCTTGACGTCGTACCCCATGCGGAAGAGGGCTTCGGTGAATATTCGGGAGGCGAGCATTATCCCCTGACCTCCTACCCCTGCCACTACCATCGTCCGAGTACCCATCGCTGTAGTTTAAGGGGGTAAAGGGGGACCGTACCCGGTGTGTGGCCAAATCGTCTTAGGCTCCCCCCGTTCCTCAAGGCGGGTTTAGAATAGCCGTCTATGAGCCTACGGACGCAGAACCTCATTTTCACCATCATAAACCTCTTCCTCGCGGGGGTCCTGGTGTATATCATAGCCCAGCCGGGAAAGAGGGCCAAGGAGATAGAAGTAAAGATAGCGACGGTTAGGGACGCAGGGAGTTTGCCCTTCTGGGTGGCGGAGGAGAAGGGCTTCTTCAAGGAGGTGGGCATAAAGTACAAGCCCAACGAGGTGGATAAGCTTCTTGACGAGTTTGACAATACGGTCAGTGGCGCCCTCTACGCCTCCTTCGGCTTGGACTTCACCTATATGCTGATGAAGACGGGCGGCGACATGAAGCTTGTGCGCCTCCTCTACTACTCCAAGGGTAAAGGGGACGGTATAGTCGTCAAGGATACGACCATAAAGAGCCTCGCCGACCTGAAAGGGAAGCGGATCGGATACTACCAGAACACCCGCCACAACGTAATACTGGACGCCGTCCTTCCCTCCCTACTTCCCAAGGATACGACCGACACTTCCGAGACCAAGGTAGAGTTCGTGGGTCTGTCCCTGGACGAGCTGGACGTCTCCCTTGACACCCGTAGGGTGGACGCCCTCTACCTGACCGAGCCTTACCTGTCCTACTTCAAGAACAGGGAGGGCTACCGCGTCCTCGCCGAAGACGTCGTCTTCAAAGGGGACATAGTTGATGGGTCGGGCATAACCTCGGCCGTAAACGTCTCCCTCCGCAAGGAGGCCATAAAGCGTATAAGGAAGGCCCTGAAGATGGCTATAGACTACATAGAGCAGCACCCGGACGAGGCTAAGAAGATAATGGCCAAACACGTGGGTATGAGCTTACCTGTTCCTGCCTTTGTTATGGCAACGGACGTTTCGGAGGTTAAGAAGTTCGCGGAGGAGATAAAGAACCGCAAGCTCCTGCCTATAGAGAAGCTCAACCTTGACAACCTTACCAGCGAGAAGTAAGGTCCCCCTCCTGTCTATACTATCGGCCGTTCTCCTAACTCTGGGGAACGGCCCGTTTTTTGTACCCTTTCTGTCCTTCATCGGTGTGGCCACCTACATCTGGGCGGTCAGGGAGAGCCACAGGCCTTTTGCCGTAGCCTTCGCTATCGCTTTTCCCTACTGGTTGTATCACTCGGCTTGGATCCTGAACCTCCACGTACCGGGGTACGTCCGCCCCCTCCTCGTCCTCGGCGTTCTCCTAATGACCTCAGCCCTATCCCTCCTCTACGGCTTATGGGGGTGGGCGGTCAAGCGGATGGACGGACCCCTATCCCTGACCGTATTCGCACCGAGCGTATGGGTGATGTGGGAGTTCTGGAGGGGGGAGATG
>WGAN01000109.1 GCA_015494805.1 Caldifarciminota bacterium | reverse complement strand
TGAAGCGTCTGACCGCTCGGAGGGTGTGTCCGAAGTGCGGGGCCGTCTATAACCTCATCTACAACCCACCGAAGAGGGACGAGATCTGCGACGTCTGCGGCACCCCTCTGGTGCAGAGGTCGGACGACCGCGAGGACGTCATAAGGAACCGCCTGAAGGTCTACAGGGAGAACACAGCCCCCTTGATAGACTACTATCGGGAGAAGGGCATCTTCCACGAAGTGGATGGCGTAGGGAAGGTGGAGGAGGTCCTGGAGAGGATAGAGGGGGTTTTGAGGGGGTAGAGGCGTACGGCCGTAGGCAATTTGCAGAAAGGGTTTTGATGGAATAGTCTTTCAGCTTTATCTTATTCAGCGGTGAGGAGGCTCCTCATCCTCCTCGTAGCGTTCTTGAGCTGTTTCCCGGCTTACCACAGTCTCCGCAGGAAATTCGTAGATGTGGATAGGGTGGATGAGGTGGTGGCGAGGACGGTGAAGCTCCACATGTGGGACGGGAGCGCGTACGTGATAGAGGACGTCAGAAGCATCAAGGTGATGGGGGACTCCATCGCCTTCAAGGGGAAGTACTACTCCCCGGACCGGTTCTCCGTCGGTGAGGGGAGGTACGTGGTACCCAAGGGGGACGTGGCCCTCGTGGAAGTGAACGGCTTTGAGCCTACCCTATCCCCCATAGGCTCCCTGATGCTCGTAGTGGGCGCCGCCGTATGGGTGGGCTTCAGCATGTACTGCACAAGCAACCCCAAGGCTTGCTACGGTTCCTGTCCGGTCTATTACGTACGCTCTGGAGGTGGGTGGCGTCTTGAGGCCGAGGGCTTCTCCTCCTCCGTCATAAAGTCGCTGGCCCGTACGGACGTTGATATGCTTCCCCATGCCCGGCTTTCGGACACCTTCCTACTTCTGGCCAAAAACGAGGCCCTAGAGACCCAGTACATCCTGCGGGCGGACCTCCTACTGCTGCCGAAGGGTGAGGGGGAGAGGGTCTATCCGTCGCCCGACGAGGGGCGGTTCCTACGGGTGAGGGGAGAGGTGCCGCCCGTGGCCTTCATCACCCCTACGGGGGACGGGCTGGCCAAGGTGAGGGGGAGGGACGGGTTGGAGTACAGGAGCTGGAGCGACGGCCGGGACCTCGTCCGTGCCGAGACTCTTAGGGTGCGGTTGCGTTTCGCCAAGGGGGGAAGGAAGGCCCTCGTCCTGACCTACCGACAGGCCCTGCTCACGACCTTCCTCTTCTATCAGGCTATGGCCTATACGGGGAGGAGGTACGCCGAGTACCTCGTGAAGCTTGAGAGGGGCAAGATGGAGCGGTTCCTCAAAGACACGCTCCTGCAGAGGTTCCGCACCCTCTACGTGGTGATGGACGGCAGGGTGGTGGGGGAAGTTAAGGAGATGGGGCCGATAGCCCACAACCATACGGCCATAGACCTCGGATACCTCGGCCCTGGAGAGTACGAGGTCCTCCTCATAGGGACGAGGGGGTTCTGGAAGATAGACTACGTCGCCGGCGCCGATATCGTTGGCGAGAGCGACCCCATAGAGGTCCCGCCGGAGAGGATCGTAGGGAGCGGTATCATCTCCCCCAACGGTTTCCCGGTTGTCCTCCTGCCCGGAGACTCCGTCCTGTTCTCCTTCAACCTGAAGGGGTACGGCGAGGGGAGATACGAGGTCTTCCTGTCCTCCAGGGGATACTACTACGAGTGGCAGAGAAAGGAGTGGGAGGACGAGGAGGATCCCGCCATGCTGGCCCTCCTCTACGCTTCGCCGAGGGCCTACCTCCGCCTTATCGCCCCGCGGTACAAGAGGGTTGAGAGGAAGATGGAGGAGGGGTTCTGGAGGAGCAAGTACAACAGGAGGGAGGGGGCATTATGAGGTACGGACTCCCGCTCCTGCTCCTCTTAGTAGGGTGCGCCTCCACCTCCGACGTCGTAAGGTCTCCGGACGTCGTACCGAGGGGAATGCCCGGCACCTTGAAGACGAGGTACGGCAAAAAGGTGAAGTTCAAGGAGCTTTTGGGTCTCCGGGGGGACACCCTCTACCTCCTCGTCGGGGACAGTACGCTCCGAGTCCCCCTGCGGCACATCTCCAACGTACGGCTGACCGTATATAAGCGGTTTGACACCCCCGTAATCTGGACCTTCTACACCCCCATCATGGTGGCCCTATCCATTACGCACGGCATCCTCTTCCTCGTATCTGCCCCGATAGAGCTTTTAACGGGCGTACTTGGTTTTTTGGGGGACTACCTCATCCAGTACCAGAACGTGGAGGTCCGAAACCCTGGGGATAACGACGAAGTCCTGCGGACGTTCAGCAGGTACCCCCAGGGCGTCCCGGCCTTCTACTACGTCTTCGGGGATACCCTCCTCATCCACGTTCCCAACACCTCCGAGGTGGAGTACAGGGTGCTTCGGGAGGGCGTACCCATCTTCTACGCGGTTATGGACAGCTTGGAGCCGGGGCTCCATACCTTCCCCCTACCCTTCAGGGGGGAGGTGGAGGCTTACGTAGGGGGCCGGAGGATAGAGGGGCGCAGGGGGAGGCCCGCCTGGTACAGTCCCTTCAGGGTCTCCGTTTCCGGCGACAGCATCGTAATAACCGTCCTAATTGACAGCCTCCACGTACGGTACAGCCTTAGGAGGGAGGGGAAGAAGGAGGGAATCAGGAGGTCCCTCGGCGTCCTGCGTCGGGGCAGCCACCCCTACAGGTTAAACCTACCGCGGGGAAGGTACATCCTTGAAGTGGAGGGCGACGGGGAGAGGCACACCTACCGGATTGAGATAAGATGAGGTGGAAGGTCCTACCGGTTGCGCTCCTCCTGACGGGGTGCTACACCCCTATGCTCAAGGGCTACGCTCCGGACAACTTCGGAGAGAGAGGGGTAAGCGTGGGCGTTGAGGGGGAGGCGGCCCCCAAGAGGGGGTACTGGACGGGAGGGGCATTTTTCAACCTGTACGCCCCCTTCAAGCCGGGTTCCGGATGGCCGGGAGGGGGAGCGGGGCTTAAGGGAGACCTCCTCTACTTCCGCTTGGACAGCTGCCCACCCCCCTACTCGCCGTCCTCCTACCCGTGCGCCTCACCCTACGTACTCCTCACCCCTTACTTTGACCTTGACTCCCCCTTCCTCAAGCTCTCCTCCTACTTCCCCATTTACGCCCCCTACGTCTCCGTAGAGTGGAGGGAGAGGTGGAGGGATACGGTCTATACGTTCCTCGCCTTTGGGTACCCGGACTTCGCCGTAACGGTGCGGCCCCTGTCCTTCCTCTCCATAGCGGTGGATGTGGGGGACGTAGTGAGGACTTTCATAGACCAGGAC
>WGAN01000108.1 GCA_015494805.1 Caldifarciminota bacterium | reverse complement strand
GGCTTACAGGGGGTGGAGGTACGAGGATATCCTACTCTTCTACTACGGTAACATTACCTTCGTTAAGTTGTGGTAGTCCGATCCGGTATTGGGCCGATGGAGGGATACCTATTCGCTATCCGAATACAAGGTATTCAAAGGATAGAGGGATTGGCGGGTCCTATATCTATGGGGTTGATGGAAACGTGAATCCCCACCGTAATGCTGGCCTTTGAATGTAGGCCATTTTCAAAATTATAAAGCCGCATTTTCAAAAACTTAAAATGTATGTTTAAAAAATTGAAAGTATGACTTTAAGATTTTGAAACACTACAGATTCACCGAACCACCAAACGGTGTTGGGGATTAGATGCCGTCCATCGTTTTCATTTGAAGGCGTTGGACACAGAGCATCATTCCATAAGCGTAATACCGGATTTTTGGCCTGCCTACCCCCTACCTAACGACGGAGAACCACCTTTCAACCTTCTGCCCCCTCGCCCTAATCCGAAGCAGGTAGAGGCCCGGAGGCAGTTGCGGTAGGACTATCTCGTGTCGCGTAAAGCCCTTAAACATACGGGATACCGAGAAGACCTTCCTCGCCTTCAGGTCAAAGACCTCCACCGTAGCATAGGCGTCGTCCCCCAGCACGAACCGAACTTTGGCCCTGCCCTTCGTGGGGTTGGGATAAACTACCACGTTATCCTTACTAAGGAAAGGAACCTTCAGGACGTAGAAGTTGGCTGCAGGGGATACACCGTAATCGTAGGCGTTGTGGCCCCTTATGACCACCGTATGCACCCCCTCCTTCTCCGTATAGATCTTTACGGCTACGGTCTCCTCCACCTCGTCGTATCCCCCGTCTATGGCAAGCATCCTCAAGCTCGTATCCCCATCCAAAATCACCTCCGCCCCAGTTATGGGATAGGTGGAGAGGACCACGCCAACGACCTCAACGCTGTCGCCGGAACCAACATACACCGTGTCCGGTGAGACGGAGATTATCGTAGCAGATACGGAGGCGTTGGACACTATGCGGAAGGAGAAGCTGTCAGGAAGCATCGTATTGCCGGAGAGGTCTGCGAAGGAGCTAACCTCAACCTTTACGACGCTATCGTAGGGGAAGGGGGACGACGGGTTCAGTCGCAGGATGCTCCTGCTCTCCCACAGGTGGTCGTAGGCGTAGGTGTCGGACCCTACACTTATGCGTATGCTTCCGAAGGTGGCCGTATCCATATCTTCGGAGAACACCAACCTTATATCGGTGTGGGGCGATACCCCTACATCTCCGTCGGAGGGTTCGGTCAGGAGGATGTACGGCCGGACGGTGTCGTTGAAGGCCACCCATACGCTGTCGTACCCGATGTTGCTGCTCCGGTCGTAGGCGAAGGCCTTCAGGAGGTAGATGCCGGAGGGTACGTTGGGCATTGCCAGACAGGAGGTGTCAGGGTCGGTGTAGAGGGAACCGTCGCAATCCGTAGGTTTGCTGTAGGTCCGGTCCAAAAGCACCCAATCTACCCGTTGGATACCTCCGGGGTCGCTCACGTAAGCCCTTATCACCTCACCGGAGTTGTACAGCTCTATCGTATCGTTCGGAGGGGAGATTATGTTAACCGTCGGAGGGGTGTTGTCCTCCCCGCCACCAACCGTAAAGGTCACGGTGCGGGGTACCAGCCTACGGCCGTCGGTGTCTAAGATGTCGTCCGTAAATTCCACCTGCACCTCCTCACCGACCGAGAAGTCGGGGTAGGGGTCTATCGTACAGTAATCGGCAGTGGGACAGTGGTAAGAGTAGCCGTGGGTACCGGATATGCTCCCTGTTATTGTGAGGTTTCCAGCGATGGTAGTGGTATCCATATCCCTGGAGAACTGTACCCCTACGTTCGTGTTCGTGGGTACGCCGGTGGCTCCACTGTCGGGGATGGTGAAGACTACGACCGGACGTAAGGTATCCAACTCCTGGGTACGGAAGGTTATAATCTTGGGAGTGAGGGAACCACCTCCGGCCTGCGCCTTTATGCTGTCCGTGAACTCCACCGTCACCACCTCCGATGGCCGGAACAGAGGGGAAGGGTCCAGAACGCAGAAGAGGTCCGTAGGACACGTGACGGAGAAGGAGTAGGTCCGAATGGAGTAGCCGTCCCACCCGCGTATGTTGATGGAATTTTCGTTGACGGTTGAGGTCCTTACGCGATCCGAGAACCAGACGCCTATGTTGGCGTTCAGCGGTACGTTTATCTCACCGCTGTCCGGAGAGGTTAGGGCGACGTAGAGGCTACCGGAAGGCAGCAGGGAGGCCGTCCGGAAGGAGAAGGTGTAGGGTACGAGGCCGTTCCCGGCCGTATCCGTGATCCCGGAGTTCAAGGAGACGGTTATAGTCGTACCGGCGGCGAAGGGGGTATGGGTTATCTTACAGGTCATAGAGCTAACGCAGAAGGGGTCGTAGGAGTCGACGGGCGAGACGGAGACGGTCGCCGGGTTGAAGGTGGCGGTATCTATAGGCTCGGTGAAGGTGATGGTGATGGTGGTGGTGTCGGGTACGTCCGTGGCACTGTCCGGTGGGTAGGTGGAATAGACTTGAGGGGGGATGGTATCTACGAAAGTAGCCGTTGAGCATACGACGGAGACGGAGGGGGACGGAACCGATGAGAAGGAGTGGGCATAGACAGAGACGGTGGAAGAGGTAATAGAGGAAAACAGAGTTATAGAACTTCCACTCGCCGAACCGGAGGATACGACGGTAAAGGGTACGAAGACCGTATCGCACGGCCCAAACTCCGGGGACTGTCTGGAGAAGATGGCACCGTACGAAGAATCGTTCCCGAAGAGGGCGTATCCGTACGGGTTCCTCCACAGGGCAGTGATGTCGTAGGCAGAGGTTATGGCATAGGACTCATAGATGGTACCGGAGGTATCTAAGATGACCAGCGCTCCTTTGGGCGACGGTATGGATACGGAGCCGTACAGGGCGAACCTTCCTCCTCCTAGGCTCACAATCCCCCGGAGGTAGTGATTTTCGCTCCCATAGGAAGTGGGGTAAAGTTCAAGGGACCGTAGTACTCTCCCGTCCCCGTTGAATAGGGTATATCCCCAACCGGTCCCTCCCGAACTTACGATGGTGTATCCCACGACCACGTACCCCCCGGTAAGGGGAAGCACCCGCATAGTCGCTGGAGATAGCCTCCTACCCCCGTTTAAAGTTATCTGCTTCGCCCACTCCAAGGACAAGGTCGTGCCGTCCCTATCAACCCTGAAGACGTGGAAGGTTGCCGAATCTTCCACGATAGCTACGATGAAACTGCTGTCCCCATCGTAGGCCACGACGTCCCCCATCAGGTAATTGGGGTCAGGGGTTATTCCCGATATCCTGTACTTCGTCAGGTTTGAGTCTACCCTTGTCAACAGCCTGTACTCCTGCCACATACCTCCTCTGAACCCCAGAAGTAGGAGATCGCTCCCTCCGAAAGGTTGGAAGGATAGGATAGTATCAACCGCACCAAAGGAAAACTCAACGACGTAGCTACCATAGAAGTGCGCGACGGTGCTGTCCGTTATCCCCCATACGTCCTCTCCAGGAGCGGGACGTAAGTCGTGAATGGTGGCTGTACCCGTAAGTAGGGCGGTATCCACCCGGCCGAGGGAGTCTAAGGAAACGGCGTAGGTCCTTCCCGAACCGTCCGTGAGGGTGAGGAGGATACTATCCCCCATAGGAACCGCATCCGTCAGGTAGGTGTTGGGACCGTAAGAGTAAGCCTTGGTAAAATAATGTGAGAATATCAAAAGGGCAAGCATATCCTAATCCTCCTTTAGAGCCGTCTTAAGCCTAAAATATACGCTCCTGTAGCGTTCGTTCTTGGGGTCAAGGAGGTAGGCCTCCTTGATGTGCGCGAAGGCTCCGACGATGTCGCCCTTCTGGTAAAGCTCAAGGGCCTTGAGGTAGTGAATGTGGGCGCTCTTCCTCATCTTACTCTCAACGTAGGAGAGGAGGGCCGTAGCCTCCGTGAGGGGATAGACCTTTATGGCCTTCTCCAAGTAGTACTTGGCCCTCGCCCAATCCTCCCGTTCTATGGAAGCCTTGGCCATCTCTACGTACCTCTGGGCCGCTTCCCTCAACTTCCTCATAAGGCGGATCTTCTCGGCATCCGTAGGTAGGGTGTTCAGGATGCGGGCAGCCTCAACGTATCTCCCCTTCTCCATAAGCCTCTTCGCCCTTTCCAACCGCTTCTCCTTAAGGTTCTCCTCCGCCTTCCTCTTTATCCTTTCGGGACTCCTCTGGGCCTCTACGAGCCTCTTGACCCTCCGGTATAGCCGCATAACTTCCGGGTCGTCGGGGAACTCCTCAAGGAGTACGAGGCTCTCGGCCAGGGCCTCGGAGTAGAGGCGGTTCCGGAGGAAGGTCTTGACCTTCCTTATGCCTATACGCTTCTTCCTCTCAACTACCTTCCTCTTGAGAGCGGATATCCTCTCCTTAACGTTCAAGGTCGTATCAAAGGCGTAGGCTATCTCCAACTTCTGGAGGGCCTTTTCGGGGTCCCTCTCCCTGTTGGCCTGTTCTACTAAGTTCCGGGCGTACTCCTTGGCCTTACCCTCCAGCTTCGCTACCCTCCCCTTCAGCCTCCTTATCTCCTCTTCCTGGTACCTTATCCTCTTCTCGTGTTCGGCGAGCATCCTCTCGTGCCTCCTTAGCCGCTCCTCCAATTCCCTCTGCTTGCCCCAGGAGACGTTCAAGCCGATACGATGGGTGGAGTAGCCTATCCAGTAGTACTCGTAATCGTACACGAAGGTGAAGGGACCGACCTCTACGGACATCCCCAAGAGGGCGTTCTTTAGGGAGGGCGACACCCTTAAGTTGAGGAAGGAGAACGTCCCGGCGAAGATGAACCCACCGTCTATATCTCTGTCTCCGAACATCCTAAGAAAGGGACCGAAGGAGAAGTTGCCGTTGTGGGACATCCCCCGTAGGTAAAGCTCTGGCGTGGGGGCTACCTTCCCGTATCCCAAGTTCTGGAGGAGTAGAAGGACCTCTCCACCCTTCAGGTTCCCTACGACTACGGCGTTTAGGGTGAGGGCGTAGGAGAAGTAGTTGTATATGCGGGAGGTAAGGATGCCCGGTCCGGCCCCGAAGCTCCACCCTGGGGTTCGCAGCGAGGAGTTGAGGAACAGGATGTTGGCCCCTGTGAAGACGGCGTCGTACTTGCCAACGGTGTTCCCGTAGTCGTCCGTACGAGCTATACCCGTCAGGTACCCCCCCTTCAGGGTACCGAGTACCCTATCCGTCGCGAAGGTTATTTCCTCCTGCCTGAAGCCCACGAAGTACTCCCTGTGATACATCCCTACGCTCCTCGGACGGAAGGAGTACTCTGCCCCGTTCCCCAGATACCAGAAGACGAACCCCATACCTTACAACGCTCATTTTAAAGCCGTCCTAAGAATACTGTCAAGGGCAAGCTTATTGGTCTCCACAGCACATTTTACGATGTTTCTTGACATTTGAAATGATACGGATACAGACATAGCCAATAACTTAAGAAAAGCAGAAATCTCTTCCATAAAATTAACAAAACTTGCAATTAAACCATCAAGACGAGATATTTGGTACAATTTACCGATCTTCTTTTGTGCGATCGTATCAAAATTTTAAACACAACTCCTAGATTATGATAAATTGCATCAGCTTTTTTACATTCGGAATGTCGGTCACTTCACTACCTTATCCGATGTAGAATATCTGCCTGAATGGATAAGGATCTGGATAGGTTGCTTGATTACATAAGGGCGAGCAGGGAGAATCCGGTGGTGAAGGCGTTTGCGATCATGCTCGTTAGGGAAGGGGACGTAGCCGCCGAGGAGATGGCGAAAATCTTGGGGATAAGCGTTGTATAGATGGATTGACGAATACGAGGAAAAGGGGGCAAGATGGTTGGAGAGGAAGAATAAGAAAAAATAGGAAAATTTCTGATATGTTCTACGGATAGTACGACACCTAACTTTAAGAGGGGGTTGTAGAATTTCCGGATTGACGATTTCCATCAGTTTCGCTTCGTACTTCCTGAAGTTCAATTTTCCAGAGACGGGTATCCGGTGGATGACTTTCTTCCTTTATGTAGGCTAAAATCGTTTAATGGGGGACTTGCGATTCATTGAAGTCCGACTTTTCGGCGTCAGACGGTGGTCGAAGTATCATTTCTGTTGGCTAAATGACGATTTTTGCACAATATGGAGCCTGATGGGGAACCTTAACCGTGCCTGGGTGTTCCCGTTTGGATCGCCCTGATGGGGATTAAAATTCTGTAAATTGGATTTTAGAGATTCTGAAATAAAATTTGAGGTTTCTTAAAAGACAAGTTTCAATTTCCTGAATTTTTGAAGTGCGGACAGAGCGGATTCTTATCGGTGTGATCCTAACTGAAGCTGTAAGAATTTTAAAGTAGTGCAACTGACGTTTTTCTGAAATATAAGCAATTTTTGAGGATATATCCGAACACTCCCCCCACCCAGTTATCCCCCTATTCGCCGAACACAGGCTCGTAAGATATTCTGCGGACGGGGTGATCTCCGCCTTCAGGGAGTTGCCAGTATGAAATTTCCCGTATCACAGAAGAGGGGCCGGTACCTTTCAAAATCCGCTAATGGGAGTGCAAAAATCTTGAGGTACGACTATCAGTCTTTCAGTTTTTGAAGGTGCGGTCGGGGTGGTGTCGGGTGGAAGGTAGGCTGTCCCCCACTTTCCCGTCCAAAGGTGGGCCGTCCGCTCAAAATTGGCCATAAGAAGTACAAGGACGTTGGGAATCGGGAGGCTGTCCCCACATCGGAGTCGGTTCCGCTTATCTTATTACGAAACCGTCGCCTCTATCCACCGTCCTATCCGCCAAGGTCTTAAAACACAAAGGCATCGTATTCTAACAACCGTATAATAATCCCTCATGCTGTGGATAATCTTTGCAGGTACGGATATTTCGGCCGTTGAAAGCGGCATAAAGGCCCTTGAGAAGAGCGGGGAGTACAAGAAGAACCCCGCGCTCGCCGACAGCCTTGCCCGTCTGTATATGGAGAGGTGCGAGTACAGGGCGACCCTCTCCGACTGCGATAAGGCGGTGGCCATATACGAGAAGTACGTCAAGGACTCCCACCTACCCAAGGCGAAGGCCCTGATGCGGAAGGCGGAGGTGCAGAAGGGAAAGGGGCAGTATCAGGAGGCCCTCGC
>WGAN01000107.1 GCA_015494805.1 Caldifarciminota bacterium | reverse complement strand
TTATGAGCCTCTCAAGGAAGTCGTACGCCCTCTTCCCCCTCAAGGTGACCTTCAGGCCTATGGGGGTACCCTTACGGAGCTTGAACTGGGCGACGTGCTTCCTCGCCCTCGTTATTACGGGCTTCTGACCGGTTATCATAGCGAGGTCCTTCGCCACCACCTCAAGGGACTTGGGGTCCTCAAGGGCCTCCCTTCCCCATCCCACATGTACAACCACCTTCTCTATGCGGGGTACCTCCATAATGTTAAGGTTCAACTCCTCCGCCAGTTTGGGTCTTATCTCCTTCTTGTACCTCTCGTAAAGGGCCATAGCCGGCTATTCTACGGCAGGAAAGGAAGGTTATGGACTATCCGGTAGGACCCTGAAGCCTTTGACCTTGAAGAGGACGGGTTTGCCCAAGAGAGCGGAGAGGAGATGGCCCATGACCTCCTCCATCCGTTTGGACAGCTCCGAGGACCACTGCGGCAGCTCCTTCTTCATTCTCTCCCTGGCTGTCCGTTTCATATAGTCAAAGACGGGGGAGGTCTCGTAGGACCGCATAGGGGTGCCGAATATCCCCACCTCCTCGGACACCACCCACCACCTGTCTATGGACACCATCACCTCCGGCTCCGGAAGTACCACATCAACCTTTACGGTGTCGTTAGATAGGGATAGGGAGACGTCCCTCGGCCTTATTTTGGAGACGTCAAATCCGAGACGAAAGGTCACCAAGAACTTGAGGGTAGTCTTTCGTCCTCCGAGCGTTATGGGTCCCTTGAGTACGGGTGAGACTGTATCCTGTACCTCGTACTCCCTCTTTACCTCCAGCACGACGAGTTTGGCGACGTCCCTTATGGATTCCGTTATCCCCTCCTTCGTAAGGGTGAAGGTGGAGCGTCTGTCCCTGAAGAGGGCGAGAATCCCAACCCGTCCGATGTATAACCCTCCGAGTAGAGTCCAGAGTACAGCCCAAACCCCCAAAAATACACACAATTTCCGGAGCATAAAGGGCTATTTTACGGGGGCGCGCCTGTACGGTGATACTCTAAGTGGGCGACCTTGAAATGGGATCCGTTTGCCTCTGAAATTCCTTAAGGCCGACCACATCCAGCGCAGAAAGGTATTCTCTCACCGTTCCGAAATTCCGGGTTCGGGCTGCAGTCTCCGTTAATGGAGGCCAGATCTAATCTACTGCAATGGCGATTACCAGGGCGTAAATCCTCCCGTATTGCAGAAGCCTTGAAATCAGATCGGCAGTTTCCGTCTAAGGACGAGCCGGTTAATGGGGATTCAAGGATCTTAAAGTACAACTTGCGATTTCTTAAAGCACAAGTTTAAGTTTATTGAAGTCTAATTTTCAGTTTCTTGAAAATACCTTGTTTGACTTCGGGCGATGGGCAAAGTATCATCCTGCTGGTCCAGTACCGTTTGCTGATCCTCTAAGGATCCCCGTACCGGAAAGTCCTATCTACTCAACTTTCTATTTAGCGGGCGTGCAACCTCCCCAACATCGCCCTTATCCGATGGACGCTCCTGACGGCGTTAAGGCGGGCCTCCAAGACCCTCAACCTCACCTGAAGCAGGTCGTTTTCAACGAAGAGGTAGTCCGTAGTACCCGTGGCGGTCGTCCTGTACCTGTCAAACTCCGACCTGTACGCCGCCTCAAGCTCCCGCAGGGCCTCCCTCAATCTCCTCTCCCTCTCAAGGTTGGACAGGTACCTGCTGTACTCGGACGAGATCAGAGCCTTCAGCCGGGAGGTCTGCCCCTCGTACCGGAGGTTCGCACCCTCGTACTTCCTTGAGTACTCCTTCAGGTTGCCGAAGTAGGCGGGGAGCCACAGGGGAACGACGAGGGAGACCGAGAAAGAAAGCCGTCCTTCCGCGTAAAGCACGCCGGGGGCAACGGTGGGGACGAGGGAGAACAGGGCGGCCCTCTTTTTGAGGTTGGCCGCCTTCCTCTCGTACTCAAGTCGGCTCACAAGAGGTGAGGAGGGGACTTCCTTCTCCAGCTCCTCAAGGGGCGGTAGGGAGTCAAGTTCGGGCATAGAAAGGGTGTCTATATCCCTGCCGTAGAAGTAGCGGAGCATATCCCTCCTGGCTCGTAGTTCAGCTTCGGCCATTTCCAGGTCCGCCTCAACCGTCCTTATGCGGGCGGTTATACGGCTTAGGGAACTCCTGTCTGCCTTACCCGTCCTGTAAAGTTCCCTTACGCTCCTCTCGGCGGCTTTGAGGTTAGTTAGTATCTCCTTCAGGATACGCACCTTCTCACTCAAGAAGTACGCACCCAGATAGGTGTCTATGGCCTCAAGGAGGAAGGCGTTCTCAAAGCCCACGTACTCCCACATCCTCGCCCTCTCCTCCTCTCTCGCGGCCATGGCGTTGAAAGGCCAGGATAGGGGGAGGGGCTGGTTTATGGACCAAGCCCCCGGCATGAACATGGCGTTGTAGGTCAGGGTGGGTTGCGGTGGGAAGAGGGACTTCAGGCTCCTGCCGGAGTAGGACTCTGCCATCTTACGGGCGGAGAGTACGTCCGGGTGCTTCCGGACCTCCTTGAGGTAATCCTGCAGGGTTATTCCGAGTAGAAGTATCATCTCACCCTCCCGTATATGACCTTATAGACAGCGGGCAGGACGATCAGAACGAGTACGAGGGCGAAGAAGACCCCTCCTATCATAGGGGCAACGAGCCTCTTCATAACCCTCGCCCCTATCTCCGTCTCAAACATTATGGGCAGGAGGGAGAAGAATATCGTCATAGCCGTCATAACCTTTGGCCTCAGCCTCCTGAGGGCGCCCTCGTGTATCCCCTCTACGGGGTTGTCCGGGTGGTTCTTCAGGCCTATGTCCATAAACGTGAGCATTATGACCGCAAGCTCCGCCGCCAGGCCGAGGAGGGCTATTACACCCACCCAAGCCGCTACGGACATCTTGTAGCCGAGGAGGTACATAAGGCCGAAGGCCCCGAAGAGGGTGAAGGGGATGGAGAGGAGGACGAGGGCAGACTTGAAGAAGGACCTGAAGTTCATGTAGAGCAGGATGAAGATGGAGAGGATGGCCAGGGGGAGTATGAGACGCATCGTGCGGGAGGCCCTCTGGAGGCTCTCGTACTGCCCGGAGAAGACGTGCGCGTATCCGGGGGGAAGTTTAAGCTTCTCCTTTATCTCCCCCTTCGCCCTCTCAACGTACTCGCTAAGGCCCACGTCCGGCTTGGGTACGACGTAGACGTAGGAGGCGACGAGACCGTTATCGCTCTTTATGACGGCTGGACCCTCCGATATCCTTATATCCGCCACATCACCGAGGGATACCACTGCCCCCGTAGGCGTCCTGAACTCAAGGTTGGCTATGTCCTCTATCCGGCTGCGGAAGTCCCTCGCCAGCCTCACCCTTATGGGGTACCTCTCCCTTCCCTCAACCGAGTAGGAGAGGGGCATGCCTCCGAAGAGCCTCGCTACCGTCTCCGTTATGTCCGACACGTTAAGGCCGTAGGCCGGAAGGACGTCCCTCTTCGGCTCTATATCTACGTAGAGCATCCTTGAGGACCTGTCCGCAAAGGCCGTCTGGGTTATCTCAAGGCCGCTCAAGATCCTCTCAACCTCAACGGCGAGGCTCTCAACCCTCTGGGGGTCGTCCCCTAAGACCTTCACGCCGACGGGCGTCCTTATACCGGTGGAGAGCATATCCACCCTTATCCTTATGGGCATTCCCCACGTGTTCACCCATCCGGGGAACTGCACCTTTGAATTCAGCTCGGCGATTATCTTCTCTATGGTCATTCCGGGCCTCCACTCCTTTTTGGGCTTCAGTAAGATCGTCGTCTCTATCATAGAGAGGGGAGCGGGGTCGGTTGAGGTTTCCGCCCGTCCTATCTTACCGAAGACCCTCTCAACTTCCGGGACGCTCTTTATTATGGAATCCTGCTTCCGGAGTATCTCAAAGCCCTTATCAAGGGGTACTCCGGCGACGGAAGAGGGCATGTAGAGGATGGAACCCTCGTTTAGGGGGGGCATGAACTCGGAGGGTAGCCTGCGGAGGATGAAGAAGGAGAGGACGCTTAAAATAATGGCAACGCCTATTATTGGGTAGGGGAAACGGATGGAGAGGTTGAAGATAGGCTCGTAGGCCCTCATAAGGAGGCGGTTTATGGGGTTTTCGCTCTCCGGCTTTACCCTGTTCGGTATCATGAGGAGTATCAGGACGGGCATGAGGGTTATGGAGAGGAGGGAGGCGACGGCCATGGTCAGGGTCTTGGTGAAGGCGAGAGGTCTGAAGAGCCTCCCCTCCTCGCCGGTGAGGGCAAACACCGGCAGGAAGGATATCGTGATTATCAGCAGGGAGAAGAATAGGGAGGGTGCGACCTCGGACAGGGCCTTCTGGAGGATCTCCAGCTTTTCGGCGAAGTTCTTCGGCTGTCGCTCCTCAAGGTGCTTGAAGGCGTTCTCAACCATAACTATGCCGGCGTCTATCATTACGCCGATACTGAGGGCCATCCCTCCGAGGCTCATTACGTTGGTGGTTATCCTCAGGAAGTACATGAAGATGTACGGGATGACCAGAGCGAGGGGGAGGAAGACTACTATGGGGGCGGACCCTCTTAGAGTGAAGAGGAAGATGGCCACAACTATGAGGACGATAACGGACTCCTTTATCAGGGTCTTTACGAGGGTCTTGACGGACTCCTTTACGAGTTCGCTCCTGTCGTACGTGATCACTGCCTTAACGCCCTCCGGGAAGGAGACCTCCTTGAGCTTCCTCTTTACGTTGTCTATTACCCTTAGGGCGTTCTCGCCGTTCCTCATTATAACTATTCCGCCCACCACCTCACCCTTGCCGTCAAGGTCGGCCATCCCCTCCGTCAGGGCGGCTCCCCTCTGGACGACGGCCACGTCCTCTAACCTTACGCTGGCACCCGTCTCCGGGTCCGTCTTCAGGACGGCCTTTTTAAGGTCTTCAATGCCCCGGATGTACCCCAAGGCCCTGATGATGTAGTACCTCTCCGACACCTCTACGACCCTTCCGCCGCTCTGGGCGTTGGCCCTCCTCACAGCCTTTAAGACGTCGCTTAGGGTTAGGCCGTACTGCCTCAGCTTGTGCGGGTCTATATCTATCTGGTACTCCTTCAGGTATCCGCCCACCGGTGCCACTTCCGCCACGCCGTCGGCCTCAAGGAGGAGGTACCTAAGGTAGAAGTCGTTGAAGGACCTCAAGGAGGCGAGGTCGTGCCTTCCGGAGGTATCCACTAAGGCGTACATGAACACCCATCCGAGGGCCGTGGCGTCCGGTCCCAGTTTCACCTGCGCCCCCTCCGGTAGGGTTATGCCGGACAGGTACTCCAAGACCCGGCTCCTCGCCCAGTACATATCCGTCCCGTCCTCAAATATGACGTAGATAAGGGACTTGTTGGGCATTGAGAAGCCCCTAACGGCTTTGGTCTTGGGGACGGAGAGCATCGCCGAGACGAGGGGGTAGGTTATCTGGTCCTCAACGGTTGAGGGGTCCTGCCCGTCCCACCTCACCTCTATTATCACCTGCGTGTCCGATATGTCCGGTATGGCGTCAAGGGGTGTCCGCACCATCAGGACCACCCCCAAGAGGACGGTAAAGGCAACCGTAAAGAGGGTCAAAAAGGGATTCCTTAAGACCCAACCTATGAACCTATCCATTTTTACCCTCCAGTATCGCCCCTACCAAAGGGGGAACCCAGCACAGGTTGGCTGCGATGGTCTCAAGGGAGACGAATATCTGGGTGGTGGGTGAGAAGCCGAGCAACCGGACAGTCAGGAGTCCTACGGGGACTATGAGGATTATCAGCAGACTCGCTACGGAGACGGGGTTTTGAAGGTATCTTACGAGACCGGGGAGGATTCCTCCCTCGCGTCGGGAGAAGAACAGGAGCATAGAGAGGGTGGCGCCTATCTGGTCGCCCATGGCGTAGAGGTAAGGTACGTAAAAACTCTCCCACGAGTACATGTTGACCCCGGCGAGCCTGCTTCCCCAATCAACCAACCACGGTAGGGCTATGCCCAGGAACTTCCCCCAGCCGTAGGCTTCGGCGAGGGACTCTGCCCCTCCGAGGAGCCTGTTCTTTATGGCGAAGATCCCCTCAAATATGCTCTCCCCCTCACCGGCGAAAGTGCGCACAATCCACTCGCCTATAGGGTTCCTCTGGAGGTTGAAGGTGTCAAGTATGTAGGCGGATACGAGGCTAAGGGCGTACCCACCCAACGTAAAGAGTAGGAGTTCCCTGAAGCCTTCCCGCTCTTCCCTTTCAGTGTCCGGCATGGCCTCCACCTCCCATTCCCCTGAAGTTGGCTTCCGCGTCTATGAAGAAGACACCGGAGGCTACGACCTCTTCCCCCGGCCTAAGGCCAGATACGACATAACCGCCCTCAACGGGCGCCACCACCTTAACATACCTGACGGTGAAGGTGTTCTTCCCCTCTCGCACGTAGACGTAGTCCCTCTTCCCTGTCCTTATGACGGCGTCCAAGGGGACGAATATGCCCATAATCGCCCTCTTGACCTCCGCGACCCTTATCTCGCCGTCGTAGAAGTCCCCCCCGCTGAAGACGGCCGTGAACTTGACCGTCCTCGTCCTCCCGTTTACCGATGGCGAGATCTCCGTTATCCGGGCCTCTATCCCGTCAATCACCACCCTGTCCCCCACCTTCAGATGGCGGGCCTTGCCCTGGGGTACCTCGCCGACGAAGTATAGTAGGTTACCGGAGAGTACCTCGTACAGGGAGGTGTTGGGCTTGAACTCCTTCCCGACGGATACCATCACTCTGGAGACCTTACCCGAAACCGGAGACCTGAAAATGGCCGTCGTGTCCCTTACGTCTCCCGGCGAGACCCCGTAGAGACGAAGCTTCTCCCCGGCAAGGGCGAGGGCAAGGCTGTCCCCGGTCTTCCGTGCCACCTCGTACTCACCGAAGGCTCGCAGTATCTCAGGCGAGTAGAACTCAAGGAGGGGGGTCCCCTCCGCCACCCTTCGGCCCTCCCTGTCCACGAGGACCTTCGTTATGTAGCCGGAGAAACGGGGGACCACCCTGTAGGTACCCTTGGGGGCGTACCGGATGACACCGGCCGCCCTTATCGTAAGCGGCACCTCCGTAGAATCCACCTTGAAGGTAGAGACGTTGAAGTGGGCGAGCTTGGTCTGCGGAACCGTTAGGGAGGGACCCATATCCATTCCCTTCATATCGTGGCCCATCTTTGAGTGATCCATACCTCCGGACGTCCCGGTCTGCTGGCCAGCCTTGAAGGGGACGTTTATTTCGGTCTTCAGGGTCTTCCCCCCGACCTTCGCTATGACCTGCCAGGAGCCTTCCATACTCACGCTCACCTTACCCTCGTACCTCCCCTTGCCCTTCCTCTTCAGGTCCGCTATTGCCCTCATCTCCGGCATTCCGGGCATAGGGGGCATGTAGAGGTAGAACTCCTGCAGCTCGTCCGGAGGATCAACCTCAACCTTTATGCGGTTTATACCGACGTTGATTTCGCCGTTTGAGGAGTAGAGCTTCACCGTATAGCCCTCCCCCTTGAGGGTGAGAAGCTCGGTGTATTTACCTCCCCCGCACGCGGTCAGAAGCACCGGCAGGAGAGCCGGTAGGTATCTACTAAGCATCATAGTAGATATTCTAAGGGGGAAACCGTACCTCCTTGAGGCGTCCCTTAGGCTCTATCTCCCCGCACCCTCCACGTGGATGGGACAGCTGTCCTGCGGCACCTTCCCCGCCCAGAACATCTCCACCGTAGTCTCCGGACAGGTCGGCCTCGCCAGGAGCAGGCTCTCCTTACAGAGGGTAGCGTATTGGAAGGGTCCCTTTATGTTGAAGTAGCGGGGCTTGAGACCTTTATGGGCCTGCGCCATGAACTTCGCCCAGATGGGTACGGCCAACTCGGAGCCGGTCGCACCGGGGAATATCACCCGCAGGGAGTCGTACCCCACCCAGACCCCCACGGCCATATAGGGGGAGTATCCGATGAACCAGGTATCTTTGTAATCGTCCGTCGTCCCCGTCTTACCGGCGGCCTGAATTACGGCGTTGTTCCAACCGTACCGTCGGGAGTTGGCGGCCGTACCGCAGCACACGACGTAGGTGAGGGCGTAGGTGGCCATCTTCGCAACGTTGGGGTCCAAGACCTGCACCAGAACCGGCCGATCCTCCTCCAAGACGTTCCCGTAGGCGTCCTCTATGCGGGTTATGAAGTATATGTTCGGCCTCTTACCGTAGTTCATCAAGGTTGAGACCGCCCTTACCATATCCCACACCGTCACCTCCACCCCACCG
>WGAN01000106.1 GCA_015494805.1 Caldifarciminota bacterium | reverse complement strand
GACGGGCAAGGTGGTGAACATCAAAAAGGCCCAGTTCATGGCCCCGTGGGACGTCAAGTACGCCGTTGAGAAGGTAAGGAGTACGGGGAACGGTGAGGTGTGGGTGACGGAGAGGGGTACCCTCTTCGGGTACGGGGACTTAGTGGTGGATATGCGGGGCCTCATCTGGATGAGGAGGGACGGCCTCACGGTGGTGTACGACGCCACCCACTCCCTCCAGGTGCTTTCGGGCAGGGGGAAGGTATCCGGAGGCCACCGGGACCTGATAACCCACCTCCTCCGGGGTGCCGTAGCCGTGGGGATAGACGGGATATTCGCCGAGGTGCATCCGGACCCGCCCCGCGCCCTATCCGACGCCGCAACCCAGTTCCCCCTAAAGGAATTCCCCCGCCTCGTGGAGATGGCCCTGGAGCTATACGAGGTGGCCAGCCGCTGGTACAACTTTGAGGTGAGATGATAACCTTAATAGCCCTCCTTGACGTTGGGTACTTCCCGGAGGTCAAACTCCTCGCCGCCAAGGGCGTAGAGGTCGGGAAGATAAAGGTACTCCCCTCAAAGACGGGGAGGGTGGAGGTCTCCAAGGAGGGGTTGAGGGTGGTGAAGAGGGGGAGGACCCTCTTCCTGTTGGTTGATAGCCCAACGGACAGTGTCGTCCTCAAGGTGCCGAGGGGGATAGACTTAGAGATGGCGACCCTAAGGAGCGAGGTTGAGATCAGGGGGGTGAGCCTGAAGGCCGTAGGTATAAACGACGTCGCCGGCCGTCTAAGAATAAGGGGAGGGGAGTTCGGGGACCTCAGCCTGACCCTCGTTGATAGCGAGGTCCTGATGGAGGGGTGTAAGGTGGAGAGGATGGAGTTGGGGGCGATGGGTTCCCGCATAACCGTAAGGAAGAGCCGGATAAACTCCCTCAACCTGAACGCCACCAAGGGGAAGATGATCCTGGAGGCCACCACCGTAGGGGAGTTTCAAAAGACCGTAAAGGACTTTCGCGTAGTATGGCGGTGATGGGCATAGACGTAGGGGGGACGGGGAGCCGGTACGTCCTCCTTGACGGCGATGGCAAAGTGGTGGAGACGGGGGAAATGAACTGGAGGTACGGCGAAGGGATAGATGCCCTCGCCTCCGAGATAGGGGAAATGAAGGGGAGGACAGGGGCGGAGAGGGTCGGCGTGGCGATGCGGGGGGTGTGGAGGGAGGAGGAGAGGGAGGAGATGAGGAAGAAGTTGGGGGTGGATGTGGTGATGAGCGACGTTGAGGGGGCCTTCTACGACGCTTTCAAAGACGAGGGCCTCGTCGTCGTAGCCGGGACGGGGTCCATCTGCTACGGCAGGAAGGGGGAGAGGGTGAGCCGTTTCGGGGGCTTCGGTCCCCTCATAGACGACTGGGGGAGCGGTTTCTGGATGGGGAGGCTGGCCGTGGAGATAGCCCTGAAGAAGGAGAGTTTCTTGAGGCTCGCCCTCTTCGGTACGGAGGACCTGAACGCCATCCGGGACATTCTGGCCAGCATCCAGAGGAGACCCTTTCCGGAGATGGTGAGGGAGATAGCCCGGTACGCCAAGGTTGTAATTAAGGCCGCAGAGATGGGGGAAGAGGACGCCTCCTTCGTCGTAAAGAGCGCCCTAAGGGAACTCCTCGGTATGTGCCTGTGGGTGAGGGAGGACCTCGGAAACGTCAGAAACATAGCCCTTCACGGAGGTCTGTTCAGATCGCCGTTTTTCAGGAGGCACTTCGTGAGCCTTTTGAAGAGGTACGCTTTCCAGCGAATAGTTGAGAGTACGGATGCGGCGAGAGGGGTGGGGAGGTGGATGTTGGAGACCGAGTTGAAGGGGGGCCGATAACTCCCCTATAATACCCTCATATTCGGTTTAACCTATGCTGTGGATGTTCCTTGCAAAGGACACGCTTTACCTTACGAAGGACAAAAGACCCCTCGTCCTCAAACCCGTAGAGACGACGGTTGAGGAGGAGAATTTCAGGCATAGGTTCAGCATCAACGAGTTCGTTTATCCGACGCAGATAAGCAGGGGCTACTTCGGAGGAACAGCATACTTCTACCAGATGATAGGGGGTCTCCTCCCCTCTGCTGGCTTCTCCTTCAGCGTCAGGGGACTGCCACCCACAAGCAACAGGATGTATATCAACGGCATACCCCTGCTCAACATGATGTTGAGCAGCCTCGCACCCCTGCCCATAAACGAGAATCTCGTATCCTCTGCCCGTGTTTACCGTGGAGATGCCCCGATGGAGTACGACGGCTTCTTAGGTGGGGTGATAGACATGAACGTTGAGCCTCTTTACAACAAGGTGCAGGTAGGACTACCCACAACTTACGCCTTTTACAGGGGATTCTACGGTCAGTACTCCAGTCCAACCTACCTAAACGTCCCACCCATAACCGATCCCCGCGTCAAGGGTAGCACCGAGAACTACTCTGCGGGGTTGGTGCGTAGGTTCTGGAGAAATCGCCTGAAATTGACCGCTCTATATGGCCATTCGTGGATGGGGATAAGGATAAGATCCGAAAGGGACAGTATGCGGATGTATGCCGCCCTCAACGGCTACGGGACATCGCTAACCTTCAACTCCGGTCCTATATCTTCCATTCTGTATGCCTACGTGTCGGATAACGCCTACGATATGATGGGAACTTACGGTAGTGCCGGGAAGGTGGCGGTTAGGGTATCTTACGGGAACGTAGGGGAACGTCTCGTAATGCACGGCTTAGGAATGGAGTTTGAAGTGGGGGATAACGTAGCGAAGGATAACCTATCTGCGTCTTCCCTCTCCTACCGAACTTTCCATATTTCCCTCTTCGCTTCCCATAGATGGGATTTCTCCCGATCCTTCCTGTACGCCGGGGTGCGTCTCAACTACTCCAGGGATACCATCTACAGCCCAGAATTCCCCGGATATAACTACGGCATAGAGGGGATCATACCCACCTTCAGGATAAACTACAAGTGGTTCGTCAGCGACGTCAGGGCCTTCAAGGTCTTCGTCGGGAGTTCCTATCAGAGCTACGCTCCCTTCTTCTACCTTCCCTTTATGGACCTGTACCCCTCCCCCTACTTCAGGGAGTACCCCTACGCCTACACCGCCAGCGTTGGCGAGGAGAGGCTTATAGGGGACTACGCCCTTGAGGTCAACCTCTACGCCCGCCTCTTTGAACCCTTTGTTTTCTACCTGAACTCCTCCACAACACCCCATTGTAAGCGACAAGTTTTATAAAAACCGGGCTTGTTTCATAGGGATTAATTCATTATCACGTCCGACTTCGCATCAGTCTTGCTACAGCCTTAGAATATACGCCCTATGAGGACAACAAAAAGCAACGGCGCGAACCAATGGAAGCACCCCCGCCCCGAATGGGTGTTGAGGTACCTTGAGGAGTTGAAAAAGGAGAAAGGGAAAAACCTGCAGGTAAAGTACGTGAATAGGTCGTGGCAAGTGCATAGGTACGAAGTGAGGTGGGATCCAGAAAAGAAGAGGCCAGAGAAGAAGACAGAGTACATAGGAACGATAAAGGAGGATGGGTTTCATCCGAGGAAGAGGAAGTACAGGAAGAGGAGAAGGAAAGTAGAAGGAGG
>WGAN01000105.1 GCA_015494805.1 Caldifarciminota bacterium | reverse complement strand
ACGGGGGAGCCAGCGAGGGGGGAGTTCAGAGGTGTGAAGGTCTCAACTATCCTCAAGGTGGTGTCTAACACCTCTATACCCCTGTCGTCCGCTACCCATATCCTACCGTCCAACCCCTTCCATACGCCGCTTATGTACCTACCCATTAGGTAGGGGCCGTCGTAGGTGAGGGTGGAGGGGAAGACGAAGTACAGGCCGTTGGAGGTACCGAAGAGGAGGGTGTCCCCTCTGCCGTAGATGACGTTGGCCCCTACGCCGACGGAGCCGTAGGGCTGGAGGTTGGAGTCGTAGAACCGGCACTCCGTTTCGGAGCATACCAGGAGGTACTCGTCGGTTGAGTGAAGTAGGCTCTGGTGGGCGCCGCTTATACCCGTACTCCTCGCCGTTGAGTCCTCTATCTCAAAGAGCCTTGAGGAGCCGTAGGCGTTCCAGGCGAGGGTATAAACCTTCCCCTGAAAGCCCGTTATGTCAAAGACGTAGCCGAAGTTTCCGAGGTCGGAGGGCCTTACGGTTATGGTATCGGAGAAGTCGGGTCTGTAGGCCTTGAGGCCGTACCCGTGGTAGCCTATCCAGAGGTAGCCGTTGACGTACTTCAGGGTATTGACGAAGAGGAAGTTGAAGGTCTTACCGCTCGGCCATACGGCGCAGGAGTACTCTATGCCCTTGCCGCAGAGGACGAGGCTGTCCCCCAACTCCACCATCCCCGTTATGGAGGTAAAGCCGAGCCCCCCCGTCCTTATGCGGTGGAGGTCGGGGAGGCGGTAGATTCCGAGGCCCAGCATATAGGAGGGGTCGCTCCTGTACCCGAAGCCCACGAAACCGTTGCCGAGATAACGGATGTCCCCGCCCCTCACCCTAACCGTATCGGCACCTACGGAGTCTAAGGTGTAGAGGGTCCTCGCTGCCGCCATCCAGAGTTTCCCGCCGTAGGAATGTACGAAACTTACGGCTACACCGGGTAGGGAGATCCGTCCGCCGAGGTCTATAACCCCGCTGTCCGTAGCAAACACCCACCTCCCCCTGAAGGTGTCTATGTCGTACACCTCCCGACCGGATATCAGGGTGTCCCAGGAGGAAGGGGAGAAGAAGCTATCCACCCTTGAGTATATCGCCCCGTAGGGGCCTCCGAGGACGAGGGTATCCCCAAAGACCTTGAGGACGTTAGCCCTCTCTATATCCGGTGGAAAGGCTATCTCAACCGTATCTTCCAACCTTAGGGCGGTCGGTTTGCTCTTACCGAGGATGAAGAGGAAGTTCCCCCGCCTGACTATCCTCCTGCCTCCGAGTATCTCGTCGGGATCTCCAAAGACGATGAGGTTTATGTCCTTGAACCTGTTCCCATCCCTGTACTGGAGTCCGCTCCCCGTAAGTATCCAGATGTCCCCCCCCTCACAGGCGACGGAGAGGACCTGGGCGGTCTTTATGCCGTCCAGTTTGGTGTAGGCCTTCAGGACGGTGTCGCCGTCGCTCAAGAGTAGGCCACCGGCCGTCGCCATATAGACCGTATCAGCGTACCTGCAGGCGTCAAGCAGAAGCTCGGTGTTCGTCCAAAGCTCCCAAGTTTGGGCGAGGAGGTAGAGCATGGAGTAGGATTCTAAGGGTGGAGGCGACTTCGTCCTTAAAATACGCCCACGTGGAACGTACCTACATCCTCGCCCTCCACCTCCGCAGGGGTGTGGGTCCGAAGACCGTCCGGAAGGTCCTGTCCAGCTTCCCTACCTTTGAAGCCCTCCTTGAGGGTAGGGAGAGGCTCAAGGCCCTCTTAGGGGAGGCGAAGGCGAAGGCCGTACTCTCCGCCAACCTTGAGGAGGCGGAAAGGGAGATGGAGAGGGCGGAGAGGTTGGGGGTTAGGGTCTTAACCCTCGCGGACCCCGATTATCCGGAGGGGCTTAAGGGGTACGATGTGGCCCCGCCCGTCCTCTACGTCAAGGGGGACATCTCCATCTTAGGGCGTCGGACGGTCGCAGTCGTCGGCACCCGATACCCCAGTGAGGACGCCAAGGTGGTGGCCTTTGAGCTGGGGAAGGGGTTGGCGGAGGCGGGGGCTACGGTGGTGTCGGGAGGGGCCTACGGTATAGACACCCAGGCCCACAGGGGAGCCATAGCCGGAGGGGGCGGTACGGCGGTGGTACTCGGCTCCGGCATAGACAGGCCCTACCCGCGGGAGAACCGGGGTCTCTTCGCCGAGGTGGTTGAGAGGGGAGGGGTGCTCCTGTCGGAGTTCCCCCTTGGAACCCCTCCCAATCCGGGGAACTTCCCCGCCCGCAACCGTGTGATAAGCGCCCTCTCCGACGTCGTCGTCGTGGTGCAGGCCCCTTCCAAGTCGGGCGCCCTCATCACGGCCTCGTGGGCCTTGGAGCAGGGGAAGGACGTCTGGGCGGTCCCCTTCAGCCCCTTAGACCGGAGGGCCTACGGAAGCAACCGCCTCATATACGACGGAGCCAAGCCCATCTACGACATCGGCCACTTCATAGAGGACGTTCTGGATGCCCCCCTCCTCACCCCTCCTGCCAAGGAGAGGGGGGAACTGGACGAGGCCGAGGCCTTCATCCTTGACCTACTTCGGGAGCCGCTCCACGTGGACGAGATAGCCTACCGCAGCGGTATGCCCATCTCCCGCCTCTACACCCTGCTCCTGACGCTCCAGATGAAGGGCTACGTCCGGGAGCTGCCCGGCAAACTCTACGAGGCCGTACCTTGAGACGAAAGAGCTACCTTGATAGGGAGAGCCGGAGGCTCTACTACACCCTCGCCGAGATTGAGAGGCTTACGGGCCTGAACCGTAGGAGGATATACTCCCTTGAGAGGATGGGCTTCGTAAGGGCGAAACTCCGGAACGGTCGCAGGTTCTACGGCCGCGAGGACCTATTGAGGCTCCTGGACTTCAAGGCCCTTTCCGAGGACTACCCCCCGGAGGCCATAGTGAAGTCCTACGAGGAGTTGAAACTGACCGCCCGCCTTAAGCGGTGCAGGGAGGACCTTATAAGGATAAGGAACCGGATAAGGAGGTTCCTAAGGAGGATGGAAAATGGTACCTAAGGCTCTAACCGTAGCGGGGTTTGACCCCTCCGGAGGCGCCGGCATCCTCGCCGACGTCCGCACCTTCAACCGCTACGGCGTATATGGGGCCGCCGTCATCACCGCCCTAACTTCGCAGGATACCCGCTCCGTCTACGCCGTCCATCCCCTCCCCGCTGGCAGGGTGAAGCGGGACCTTGAGCTCCTCCTATCGGATATGGACTTCGGGGCGGTCAAGCTCGGTATGTTAGCGACGGGGGAGATAGTGGAGGCCGTCTCCCATATCCTCGCTGGCTATGGTGTCCGGAACCTCGTAATAGACCCCGTGATCCGGGCGACGTCCGGTGCCGTACTTCTAAACGAAGAGGGCGTAAAGGTGATGGTTGAGAAACTCCTTCCCCTCGCCACCATCGTAACCCCCAACGTACCCGAAGCGGAGCTTCTGGCCGGGATGGAGATAAAGTCGCCGGGGGACGTTGAGGAGGCCGCCCGTAGGATACTGGACTTGGGGCCGGAGGCCGTCTTAGTGAAGGGGGGACACCTGAAGGGGGAACCGATAGACTTCCTAAGGGTCAGGAGACCGGACGGGGACAGGGCTTACCGTTTCATCGGCGAACGGATAGAGGGGGACGTCCACGGTACGGGGTGCGTCCTCGCCTCCTCAATAGCAGCCCTCCTGTCCCTCGGCTGCGACCTCATAACGGCGGTGAGTTTGGCCGTCTCCGACGTAAAGGAGGCCTTAAGGAAAGGTACCATAAAGGTGGGGAAGGGTAGGGCGGTGATATTCGCCGCCCACAAAGGGGACGTCCCTTGCCGCAGGGAAACCTCCCCTACTCCTCTATGACCTCCCTCTGAATACCGTACGGGGTCGGGGTCTCCTTGATTATCCGGTACTTGCGGAACTTGACCGCCCACCTCCGGAACTCAAACTTCAACTTCATCCGGTAGGACCTCTGATCCAAAAAGACCGTAGTATCCACCCCCGGAGTCTTCTTGTAGTGCCAAGTGTACTCAACGACGACGAGACCGGGACGCACCTTGGCGACCTCGTGAATGGTGTGCTTGTAGGGACGACCGAACCTCCTGAAGTAGTTCTGCCAGTACTTGACGAACTCCTTGTAGGGGGTGTACCTCTGGGAGACCCCGTCTATGAGCATGTAGGCCTTCTTGAAGTCGCCGTTCTCAAGGGCCTTAAGGTACGCGTGGGCCACCGCCTCCGGGTCAAGGGTATTGACGTTCACCGTACAACCGGCCGCAAGCAGGGTGAGGGCAAGGAGGAACCTTCTCATTGTATCTCCTCCAGCGGTCTGTGCTTTATTATCTCCCCCTCAACGATGAAGACGACGTCCTCTGCTATGTTGGTGGCCAGATCTGCTATCCTCTCAAAGTTCTGGGCTATGCTGACGGTCTTGAGGGCCACCGGCGTTGGCAGGGTATCCACGGCCTTCTTGAGTATCTTGTCCCTAAGGGCGTCCACGATGTAGTCCGACCTCCATATCTCCTTGGCGAGGTTGGCGTCCCTGTTCTTGAAGGAGGAGTAAGCCTCAACGAAGGCCCTCCGGGCCAGGTCCTTTATGAGGGAGATGTCCTCCCAAAGCTCGGAGATGTCCTCCCCCCTTTCCCTAAGGAGCTTTATGTCCCTGGCGACGTTCTCGGCGTGGTCCCCTATCCTCTCAAGGTCGTTATTTATCTTCAAAGCCATCAGGATCTCCCGCAGGGGAGAGGCCTCCGGATGGTACAGTGCTATGGTCTGGACGATAAGCTCGTCTATCTCTATCTCAAGGGTATTCACCCGTTGCTCCCGCTTCAGGGCCTCGTCCGGCCGCTCCAGGGAGTTGTCTATCATCTCAACGATAAGGGAGTACATCTCGTCCAACTTCGTCTCTATCTCCCGGAGGGCCAACTCCAAGGGGCTATAGCTCAAACGTCTCCCCCGGTTTCAGGATAACCACCTTGGCGACGTCGCCCACGAGGGAGGCGAACCTGTTGGGGTCGGCCTTTATGAGGGGGAAGGTGTCGTAGTGCATAGGGATGGCGACCTTGGGCTTTACGAAGGAGACGGCCTTGGCCGCCTGCTCCTCGTCCATGGTGAAGCGGCCGCCGATGGGCAGGAGCATGACGTCCGGGGAGTACAGCTCGCCGATGAGCTTCATGTCGGAGAACAGGCCCGTGTCCCCCGTGTGGTAGATGGTTATGCCATCCAGACGGACTACAACGCCCGTGGGGTCTCCCACCTCCGCCGTGTGCCAGGCCTGGGTGAAGGAGACCAAGACGCCCGTACCTCCGGCGTCCACGAACCCACCGATGTTCATCGGCTCCACCTTCTCAAGGCCGGACTTGACCACGAGCTCGTACTGGGAGGCGAAGACGGCCCCCGTCCTCTTGGCTATCTTTACGGCGTCGTCCAGACCGTGATCCCCGTGGCTGTGGGTGACCACTATAACGTCCGCCCTGTCAATCTCCTCCGGGGACTTCAGAGGGGATGCGGGGTTCCCGCTTATCCAAGGGTCTATAAGGACGACCTTGCTTCCCTCAACCTTAAAAGCCGCATGACCGAGCCAGGTTATCTTGACTGCCATAGCCGATATTTTAAACCCGTAAGGCGAACGCTAAAGCACCCTGCTTATGGAGGATTCCAACTTCAGGCCGAGGAGACGGGCGGCCTCAACCACCTTCCGCTCGTCCACCCGCACGTCCGCCCCTACCCCCTTGAGGGCGAAGACCACGTCCTCCGTCGCCACGTTCCCGCTGGCACCGGGTGCGTACGGGCAACCTCCGAGGCCCCCTGCGGAGGCATCGTACCTGTATATTCCGTACTCCCTGTAGGCGCAGAGGACGTTGGCAACCCCCATACCGTACGTGGCGTGGAAGTGGAGGACGATCCTATCCTTCGGTACGTCCTTGAGGAGGAGTTCCAGGACCTCGGCCACGTCCTTGGGTGAGGCCCTCCCTATGGTGTCGCCGAGGGAGACCTCGTCCACCCCCGCATCCAAGAGCCGCAATACGACATCCCTAACCCTCTCCGGCGGCACCTTCCCCTCGTAGGGACACCAGAAGGCGACGGATACGTACCCCCTCACCTCCAAGCCCTCTGCCTTCGCCCTCCTGACGACGGGGGTCAACCTCTGGAACGAACCCTCTATGTCCGTGTTGATGTTCTTCTGGTTGAAGGTGTCCGTCGCGGCCGTCAGGACGGCTATCTTGTCCAAACCCACGGATAGCGCCCTCTCAAGCCCCTTTTCGTTGGGTACGATGGCCGAGTACTTCACCCCCTCCCGCCGCCTTATGCGCCTTAGGACCTCTTCGGCGTCGGCCATCTGGGGGACCCACTTGGGATGCACGAAGGCCGTGACCTCTATCTCATCAACCCCCGTCTCGGAGAGGGCGTTCACGAAGGCGACCTTCTTATCCGTAGGTACGTTCTCCTTGACGTTCTGTAGGCCGTCCCTCGGTGCCACCTCGGTGATATACACCCGCATACCGGGATTTTACCCCCGGAACCTTTGACGATAAAGGGATGGTCGGAGGCACCTTAGAACGTTAGACAGCGGAAGCCATCAATCCGACTTCGTCTTCGGCCGCATAGTTTCCTTACGGACTCATAAAAGTTTTCCCTACATTACCATATATATCGGGCTTAGTTCTATCTCGTATTCGTAAGTACCGAAGGTGTCGGCGAGGGGGATAATTGCCCATCTTAGGGGAACAAAACCACTCTCCTTATCGTCCTTCCCCCATGCCCAACAATACGGGGAGTATCCGTCTTTCCACAGCCATTCCGGAGGATAGATAACGCTGAAGTATTTTTCCAAAGTGTCCAAGCTTATCCTTATCTCCCTCCACGATGAATCAAGGACCAGGTTTTCTACTACAAACCACTTACAGTAGCCCTCATGAACAACCTCGGCCGTTATCGCGTACCTCCCTTTCCCCCTGATATAGAAAACGAAGTACCTATGCCAGTCAAGGAGGTCAAGGGGGTAGCCCCTAAGGATAGATCCGAGGAGAGGCTTAAACTCCATGGTCTTCCAGTCCCTCCTGTAGTACTCCCACTTACCTTTGATGTGTAGAGGGCCGTAGTCGTCTATCACCTTGTACACTCCATCGGGTACGGGGATGCTATCACTAACGGGCAAGGTGTCAAAGTTCTTGACGTCCCAGCCGTGATAATGGAACTCCACCACCCCCCACGACTTCACTATGCTATCCGCCTGCTTGCTCTCGTCTAAATCAGCGAGAATATAAACGAAAAGCATCATTAAGGTTATATTTTAAGGGTGAGATAAAGATTTTTCAAACGCTTTTATCTAACCACTACCCTAAACACCCTACCCCGGCTCTGACAAAAGACACACCGGCGGGCAGAGAAATTCTGCCCTCGCCTTTGAAGACGAGCCTGCCGCTTACGGAATACACCTCACCCTCAACCTTCATCCTAAGCCCGCCCTTGAGAACGGTAAATGCCCTTTCGCCCTCAACCTTTTCCTCACGCCGTTGCCGTTAACTGCCATATGAGGTTCTATGTTCCTGTATCCGGGTATCCCTATCCGAACCTCGCTCAAGAAGGGAGGATCAAGGGAAATCAAAAGTGTCAGCATACTTTCACTTCCTCATTTCAGATAGATAGGCCCCACTTCAAACGTAGCACAGGAGTCTATGGACCCTCCATCGGGGCCGATGGAGAACGTTAGGCCGTAGGTATGAACAACCGACAGGGATGTGATGGGTCCAAGAATGCCGGGTAGGTATATCGTACCTCTATGCCATCTATTCGGCTCTTTTACCACAACTTTGACGACTTTCCACCCCTGCCCCTCAATAACCCCTCCGGTATCATCAACCATGCGTATATCCGCACTCATAATGAAGCTGCAGTACTTCTCTTTGCTCCTGACATAGACTATGAGGCTATCAACCTTGGGTATCGGATAGTAGTAAAGGTCGTAGTACTTGTCTCCGCTCTGACTCCTATAGGCGAACTTATAGCCCATCCCCTCGTACCTCCCCTTCATATCTACGTCGCCCTTTTCTATCCATCTCTGGCCAGCTATGAGTGTAGCCCCGGAGTAGGACCTGTGCTTGGGATAGGCAAACCAGAACCTTTGGTAGGCCTTGATTACGACCTTCGCATCCTTCTCTTTAGGTACGCTGTCATCAGGGAGTATCAAAGTGTCCCTCTTTAGAGGCAGGGCAGCCCACCATCCACCTTCTAACTCTACTGGTTGCGACAGAAAGTATAGAAGCATAAGTCCATATTTTAAGGTAGAATTTAAGATTTTGCAATCATAATTTACTTCGGCCAGATATATAGGCCTTGGTTCTATCTCGTACCCGTAGGTTTCAAAGGTACCGGCGAGAGGAAGGATTGCCGACCCTTGATGAGGGTACGACTGGAGGGTTTGAACCAAATAGGCCCGGTATCACCGTCTACCCTCTATACCGAACTGTAGCACCTTTCAACGTATCCCTGTAAAAGTGAGACACTTCCTGTTGCCTCCTAACGATAGTGCTAACCTTTACCTCCTTCTCCTCCTTTTGCGTTTTTTAAGATTTTGTAAAAATTCGTCTAACTCGTTCAACATCGTAGTCTGCAGGTCGTAGGTATCCACCGCCTCCTTACCGGAAAAGGTCCTCTCCTGTTCGGATATCCTCCCTACGAAGGACAGGAACTCACGGGGATCAAGGACGTAGAGGTTGGGATGGAGATGGCGGGACCTGTCGGCGAGGGACCTATCGCGGGTCACGAGCTTTATGGTGTCCCCCTTGTGCCTCTTCACATAGTCCAGTATCCACTCGTCAGCCGTCATACCCGCCCTCCTCTCACCGGAGAACTTGATGTAGGAGGGGTGGGGGGTGTCCGTACGGCCGTCAAACACGAATATGACCCGGTAGCCTTTCCGCATCAGGACGTGGGCAATCTCCAAAGCCATCCGGTAGGCCTCGTTGAATGAAATCGCCCTCCCCGTGGAGTAGGCGAGGTTGTACGCGTCCACTAAGAACACGGCTCACATAACGAGGTCTATTACGAACTTCCCCGCCTTGAACAGGAAGCGGGCCACCTTCTTCAGCCGCTCTATCTTACCCCTCTGGTCGCGTTTTATGACTATATCGCACCCCTTGGCCTCCGCCGCCTCTATCACGAGTTGGCCGGCCTCGTTCTGGGAGACCTTGCCCTTTACGAACTTCACCGCACGGCTCCAGGCGCTCCTGACCTCCGGGTAATCGGAGAAGTCCAACAGGACGTTGCCCTTCTCATCTACTATGCGGGGATAGAGGCAGGCCTTCGCACCCTTGGGGGTCTTTATTATGACCCCCTGTACGTCCTTGGGCGACTCCTTGCCTTTACTGGTCGCTCCCGGTACCCCTTTCTCCTTGGGGGCCACCTCCTTCGCGAGGGTATCCAAGGAGACCTCAACGACCACCTCCACCCTACCGTCCTTGTAGTACTTTGGCTTACCTACCACCCTCGCCCCCTTCACTATGCCCTCAACCCTCTGGACGATGAGGTCGCTCGTCGTCATGTAGTCCTCAACCACGGTCTCGGAGGTTATATGCACACCCTTGAGGATCTCAAGGAGGTTGCGTCGGGCGTCCACGACGGCCGCCCGCTCGGCGAGGAGACGGGCCTGTCCCTTCGGTTTCTTCGGGTCTACGAAGCCGTACCCCTTGGCCCTTACGAAGCCGTGGGTCCAGTCTATCTCCCCCTTGTCAAAGACCTCACGTACGGCAGTATCCGCACCTTTCCCCGCCCCTACAACGAGTAAAAGACTCCACATCATAGGCTAAAATTTTAAGGGCTGAACGCCCTACGTTTCAACCCTCCACCGAAATGCGCTGTAAGCCAAGGCGAGCCAAAGCCATTCCGCCAAGACGTGGCTTCCGCCGTAGGTTATAAAGGGGAGGGGGATACCGGCTATGGGGAGGAGGCCGAGGACTGACATGAGATTGACGGAGGTCTGGTAGAGGAAGAAGGTCCCCGCCGTTGAGGCCACCCTCTGGACGTAGGGATCCGGTGAGAGGGAGAGGTAGAAGAGGGAGAAGGGAAGCAGGTACAGGAGCAGGATTAGAATAGCACCTACTACGTAGCCGTATACTTCAACGATGGAGGTGAAGGCGAAGTCCGTATGGGCGGCGGGCAGGAAACCGTAGTTCTTCTGGGTGGCTCCCCTTATCCCCTTTCCGAAGGGGCCGGCATTTGCGAGAGCGATTCGGGACTGGTAGCTCTGATAGAGTACCTCCCTGTTCTCATGGGGGTTGAGCATGGCCATTATCCTACGCCTCTGGTACTCCTTGAGGCCCTTCCTCCACAGTACGGGGGTGGTGAGGCCTATGCCTATCACGAGGCCGAGGGTTAGGACGATCCAGCCAAGGGAGGCCCGAAGGACCAAGAAGGCCGCCGTTATGAGGCCGAGGAACGCCCAGAATAGGACCTTGGCGAAGGAGACGATGGGGGCGGCGAGGACGGAGAAGAGGAGGACGACCACCTTCAAATCTTTGGCCGTTATGAAGACGACGTAGAGGGTTAGGACGAGGATGACGCTGCTGGTGGCCAGATCCGGCTCCACGAGGACGAGGAACCACGGTAGGATGCCGAGGAGGAGCCTCCTTAGGGTACCCTCCGAGCCGATGAGGTAGATGGGGACGACCACTTTGGCCAACTCCGATGGCTGAAAGTTCATAAATCCGAGGTTGAACCACCGCCGCACTCCACCACCGCCACCGAAGAAGAGGACGGCGACGAGCAGGAGGAGGGTCAGGTAATACACGGGGCGGGAGTTCATAACGATGGTGCGGATGTTTATCCGGATGGTGTAAAGGAACAGAGCCATCCCAAGGAGGTTGTAGGCCGCCTGTTTGAGGGCGAGGCCCCAATCGGGTAGGAGACCTATGACCCCAAAGAGGGCGAGGGTGCCGGCTAAGAGAAGGGGAAGGTACTCCCGCCTCAAACCCAACTAACGGGAGGAGTAGCGGGACCACTCCCCCACGGCGTCTATGTCGTGGCCACCCCTACGCGCCTGCGAAAGCCTGAACTTTACGAGAAGAGGCACCCTAACGAACGGTCCGAGGAGGATAGCCTCACCGGGGTTGAGGGCGGGTAGGTACTGGAGCAGGTCCGAACTTAAAGTCTCCGAGGCCCTCTGAACGTGCTTCTGATCCTCCGGCTCCACTATCCGCAGTATTATCCAGTTGTTCATCTGTGAGAGGACGTTCTCGTCCAAACCCTTCGGCCTTTGGCTAACCAGGACGACCCCCAGACCGAACTTCCTCGCCTCCCTCGCCACCTTGGATAGGGCGTACTTGGTCTTCGTGGATACCCCCTTGGGGGCGAAGATGTGGGCCTCCTCAACGACCACCAAGACGGGGACACGGAGATGTCCCTCCCCCTCCTGTACCCACCTCTTCCGCTCCTTGAGGAAGGAGAGCAGGACGTGGGAGACTATGACGTCCATAGCCTCGTAGTCCAACCCCCGGAGGTCAAGGACGTTTATCTTACCCTCCCCGTACCTCCCCACCAGCTCAACTATGGGCGTGGCGTTGTCTTGGACCCTGTCCCCTATCTTGTCGCGGAGGTTGACGAGGCGGATGTACGTCCCTATAAGCTCATCGGGCTTGGTGGTGCGGTAGAACTCACAGGGGGCCTCCACGTCCTCCTCCTTGCTCCTCCTTGCCTCTATGAGGGCGCGGAGGGTGTCTATCAGGTCGTCCATAAAGGAAGGGTTGGCCGGGAGATCGTCGGAGAAGGGGTCGCTGTCCATAACGTCCAGTATGGCCGCCCTCCGCCTGTTCTCCTTCACGCACTTGACCAGTTCCATCATCACGTAGTACTGGCGACTGCTCCTGTCAAAGTCTATGCCACACATAGCAGCGATGTCGCCGGGGGGCATGGAGGCGAGGTCTATCCTGACATCTATGGGGTTGGTGACCACCTCCCCCCTTGAGTTGCGGAACTGGGCGTCTATGTACTCCCCGTGGACGTCTATTACGAGAGCCGTCCCGTTCTTCTTTGCAATCTCCTCAAGTATGACGGAGACGGCGTTGGACTTACCGCCTCCGGTCACGGCGAGGATGGCGAGGTGGCGGGAGACTATCTGGTTTATATCCACCCCCACCTCAACGTCGGGGGAGGTCAGAAGGGTACCTATCTTTGCCGTCCTAAGAGGGTCCTCTGCTGCGAATATTTCCTGTAGGACGTCGGGAGGAGCGGAGTACACCGGGGCGCCCGGCATAGGAGGGTACTTGAGCCTCACGAGCCTACCGTCCTTCCCAATCTCACCGAGGAGGGTCGTCCTCGCCCGGAATATCCCCCCTATCCGGTATATCTTGCTTATTGAGGCGACGTGATCTGGGTTGTTGTCCTCCGGTAGGAAACGGTCAAACCGCTCTATGTAATTCACCATCCCGAGGATCCTTACGTCCCGGTCGCCCTCCCTGTAGGTTATGAGGACGAACTCCCCCATCTTCGGGGGAACAAAGCTCGTGAAGGTTATCTCGTTGGGCCGGAGTACCCCAACGCAGTATCCGAGATGGCGGTCGCTCATTTCTTCATCATCCAGAACTTACCCTCCCACACCTTGGTGCCTTTGGGACGGTACTGTCCCTTCATCACCTTGGGACTCCTTATCTCGGCGTAGCCTTCCAACTCTTCGGCCGTGAAGGAGGCGTCCTTTATAGTGAAGAAGACGGTATCGTTGCGTATCTCACCGAGGAACTTACCCGTGTTCCCGCCGGTGAACTCCCCGATGAGGGAATCGCCCTTCTGGGTCAGCTCCACGAAACCGAAACCGGTCTCCCACTTGCCGGAGTAGTCGCTCTTACCGTTCTGGGAGCCGCAGGATGCAAGGAGCAGAGCCGTAAAGATAGCGAAAACGTACCGCATAGCATGTTATTTTACGGTCGCATTATTTTACGTGAGGGAACCTTCCCAAATCCTTACCGACAACCGCACAAGCTCCGAATTGAAATTTCGTCTTGAGGATTTCTGAACGGTCAATTTTGCCGTATGGGCATATGAACCCCGCATACGCATAAATGATGGAGAAATTTATCATAATACACACAATTTCTATAAAAATTTGAAGTAATTACCAAAATGATACAAAATATCAGACTGATGGTGCAGCGAATACTCTGCAGTCTCATCAAACCGAAACAGGTTCAAGATTTTGTATAGACGTCTGTAGGATTTTAGGCGGTTTAGTACTACTAACTGCAATTTTTTAGTTTTTACGAGTATCTATACATATTACACTATTTTTTGTGGTCCCAAAATTCAGAATCCCTATTCGTGTTGCCTTACCGGATACGGCGGTCTAACTGCAACCAGAGGTACTACCCTCCGTTTGAGACGCACCTTCAAAATGGGATGGTAATCCGAGTTTCTGCGATTTTGTGAAGAGGTATCGCTGGATACTCAAAAATTACTTATGTTCTCGCAAGTTTAGAGATATTACCAATTTACACCTCGCACCGTATCGGTTCCAAAGATGCGAAGGGGACGTCCCTTTCCCCGTAGCGAAGGAAAACCCTTAGGCGTCCCCCTCAAATTCACTGGCCGTTCCCCGGTATAATAACGTCTTGTTTTCGCAGAAGAGGAAGGTTGTTTTGGCGGTGGTCTTCCTGATGCCAGCGCTGACGGTTTTGACGGTTTTTAAGTTCATCCCATCCTTTATGGTCCTCATCAACTCCTTCCAGAAGTGGGGACTGGTGGGGTTTCAAAAATGGGTCGGTCTCAAGAACTTTGAAATGCTCCTCCACGACCCCTTCTTCTGGCAGGCGATGGGCAACACCTTCTGGTACTCCTTCCTTAGCATCTCCATCGGCATCACCGTCGCCCTCCTCGCGGCCCTCCTGATAAGTAGCACGAACGGGCCCCTCGCCTCCCTCCTCAAGTTCGCCGTCTTCACCCCGGTGGTAATATCCCTCGTGCCGGCCTCCGTCGTCTGGAAGTGGCTATACAACCCCTCCGCCGGCTTCTTCAACTTCGTCCTAAGCCTCCTCCACCTCCCCACCCTCCGCTGGCTTGAGGAGCCTTCCGGCATCTTCTTCGGCCACGGTCCCTCCCTCGCCCTCCTCTCGGTGGTGATAATGGCCGTCTGGAAGAGCTTCGGCTACAACACGATAATACTCTACGCCGGCCTCAAGTCCATAAACAGGAGCGTGTACGAGGCGGCGGCCATAGACGGGGCCGGAGCATGGACGGTGTTCTGGCGAATAACCCTACCTCTCCTCGCCCCCTCCCTCTTCTACGTCTATCTTACCAGCTTCATCATCTCCTTTCAGGTCTTCGCCCCCATCTGGATAATGACCGGACCTCCACCCGGTGGCCCTATGGGTACGACCAACGTCCTGGTGTATTACCTCTACCAGAAGGGCGTTGAGGACTTCAACATCGGCTACGCCTCCGCCGTCGCCATCGCCCTACTGTTGGTGGTGGGGCTTCTGACGGTCCTTCAGAAGGTCTTCATAGAGCGAAGGATATACTACGAAGTCTGATGTTCGTCCTCCTCCTCTCCCGTTGGCTAACCACCTCCGAGATCCGCCGTACGACGGGGGCGAAGGTCTATGAAAATAGGGTGGTGTATAGGGGGAAGGTGGCGAGGTACGTAAGCGGTGGCGCCGTCTCCTACGGGGGGAGGGTCTTCCCCCTACAGAAGAGGTGGAAGGGCGGGAAGCTCTACGTCAGGGCGGATCAGCTCGCCCCCATCCTCCTGCAGATGGGCGGGAACTGGTTCTGGGATGCGGAGGGCAAGAGGTTCTTCAAGGGGAAGCCCACGGTGCGTTTCGTTATGGGAAGGATGGGGGACGGTGAGAGGTACGTCATAACCATCACGGCCAAGGGGGGAAAGTTCAGGACGATCAAAGGGGAGGACAGCCTCGTGGTGGAGGTTAAGGGACTGTACGGTAAGTTCTGGAAGATCGTAGGGGATGGGGATTTCGTTTCCTACGTGAAGGTGGTCCAGTTCAGGAAAAGGACCCGCTTTGTCGTACACTTCGGCGCGCGGGAGGGGGGATACACCGTCCGAAAGAGGGGGGAAACCCTCCGGGTGGTGATCAGGAAGCTCGTACCTAAGAAATCCGACCGGATAACCGTCGTCATAGACCCCGGCCATGGGGGCAGGGACGCCGGAGCCATCGGGAACGGGTACAGGGAGAAGGACATAAACCTCGCCGTGGCCCTGAAGGTGGCGAAGATACTGCGGGCGAAGGGCTACAGGGTACTCCTGACCCGTAAGGACGACCGGTACGTCTCCCTCTACGCGAGGGCAAGGATGGCCAACCGGAGCGGCGCCCACCTCTTCGTTAGCATCCACTGCAACGCCAGCAGGGACCGGAGGGCCAGCGGAATGGAGACCTACTTCCTGTCCGAGTCCCGTACGTCCGAGGAGAGGGCGGTAGCCATACTTGAGAACTCCGCCATCAGGTACGATATCGGCTACGTGAAACCGGACGAGCCTGTGGGGGCCATCATCGGTGACCTCCTCCAGAACCTCCTCCTGGAGCAGTCTTACAGGCTCGCTTTGAGCATACACAGGAGCGCCTTGAAGATGGCTCTAACGAAGGACAGGGGGGTAAGGCAGGCGGGGTTCTACGTCCTTAAGTGGGTTATGATGCCCTCCGTACTGGTGGAGCTGGGCTTCATAACCAACCGGAGGGAGGCCAAGAGGTTGGCCAGCCCCTCCTACCAGAGACGCCTGGCGAAGGCGATAGCCGAGGGGATTGAGGAGTACGTAAGACAACAACAAGGAGGTAAATAGCGTGGGAAGGAGAAAGAAGAAGAGCAACAACAACAGGAACAGGCTACCCAAGGTAAGGGTAAACGAGCAGATCAGGGTGCCGAGGGTCCTCGTGATAGGGCCCGACGGGAACAACCTCGGAGTTATGAGCGTGCGTCAGGCTATGGCCATAGCCGAGGAATACGGCTTGGACGTCGTTGAGGTCTCCCCCAACGCGAACCCGCCCGTCGTCAAGATCATGGACTACGGCAAGTATATGTACGAGCTGAAGAAGAAGCAGAAGAAGAAGGACAAGACCCCGGAGATGAAGGAGATAGAGCTGACGCCCACCATAGGGGACCACGACCTCCAGGTGAAACTTAAGAAGGCCCGCGAGTTCCTCGGAAAGGGACACAAGGTCAAGATAGAGATCCGCATGCGGGGCCGCCAGATGCTCCACGTAGATATAACCAAGCAGCTTGCTGAGAGGGTGATAGCCCTCCTTGACGACGTCGCCGCCGTAGACGTTGAGCCGAAGCAGGAAGGTCGCTTCGTGCATTTCATCCTGAAGCCGAGGAAAAAGTGATGGCGGTCGTCCTCGTCCAGAGGGTAAGGTGGGCGAAGGTTCGGCTACCCGGAGGGGAGGAGAGGGGGATAGGGAGGGGACTCCTCGCTTACGTGGGGTTTGAGAGGGAGGACCCCCCGGATGTGGTGGGGAAGGTAGCCAAGAAGGTGGCCAACCTCCGGGTGTTTGAAGACCCCAACGGAAAGATGAACCTGTCGGTGGAGGACGTAGGGGGGGAGGTCCTCCTGATACCCAACTTCACCCTCGCGGGGGATGCCCGGAAGGGCAACAGGCCGAGCTTCGGTAGGGCGAAACCCCCGGAGGAGGCGAGGGAGATGTTCCTCAA